>NZ_JBDPMC010000042.1:0-56651 GCF_039871625.1 Micromonospora sp. B11E3
CACGCGGCGGATCCGCTGGCAGCAACGGCGCCAGAAGCGCCCACTCGTCATCGGTCAGCTCATGCCGTCGAGACACGCCAATCTATCTACCAAAACCCGCCCCGAAGATCCACGAGACACGCCCTAGATCGACGTCCATCAGACACCCTACCCTTCGTCACATGAATATCCGTCGATCGAGCTTGGCGCGGCCCACCCTGGCCTACCTCGCCCTCACCGCCACTCTGCTCACCACGGCCTGCACCGACGACGGCGCCGACGACGCCGCGCCCCCGGCGAGCTCGGCCGCACCCAGCCCGACCGGAGGCGGCCCCACGGCCACCGCCACGGCCCCGACCGCCGCGCCCGGCTGGCTGAACGACCCGGCGCAGGCGAAGGCGGAGGGCAGGGTGGGCGCGGGCGGGAACTGCGGGATACCCGGCAGCTTCGGCCGTGCCGACAAGTGGAGCCCCCCCCCAGGCGCCCCGGCCAGCCGGTGGCGGGCTGTCGTGCCGCCGCCCGCCACCGGCTGACCGTGGCCTCAGACGCGGGTGATGCGGATCGCGTCGGCCACGACGTACCCGGTCCCGCTGGTCCACCGGCTCACGCCCACCTTGTCACCGTCGCCGGCGGCCAGCGTGAACACGCCGAGTGACACCCACTGGCCCCCGTTGACGCGCTGGTTGACGCGAACAGACTGGTTGCCGCCGGTGGTGGCCACGATGTACGGGGTCGAGTCGTTGTATCCGGAGTTGGCCGGGTACCAGACCGAGACCTCGTAGCTCGCGGTCGCCGGCAGGTCCGCCTTGTACCAGGCGACGTCGCTGGCCGAGACCGGGTTGGCGAATCGGTAGTCGGGCCCCATCCGCTGGCTGGAGTAGGTCGAGGTGCCCCAGTTCGCGCTCGCCGTGAACCGGCCCGTGGCGGAGTTGTCGACCGTGACGCTGAACGCCGGCGGTGGCGTGGTGCCGGTCGACACGTCCAGGTAGTCACGGTCGATGTAGATCCGCACGCCGCCCCAGGTTTCGTAGCTGTCACCGGTGTACTGGTGGATGCGCTGGTGGTTGGCGTAGTACGCGTCCGGGCAGTAGTCGCCCGCGTCGGTGTCCGCCACGCCGTTCCACCAGCCGAAGAAGAGATGGTCGACGCGGGTGTAGCGGGAGTCGTTGTACGCGCCGCACAGGTCCCGGACACCGGAGGAGCCGCTGGAGTACATGCCGGACAGGTAGCCGAGCGCGTGCAGCCGTTCGGTCCAGCCGGACAGGTACGACAGCACCGCGGCCCTGCAGGACTCACTCGACGGGTAGTGCTCGATGTCGCTGTAGATCGCGCTTCCGGCGGGGATGCCCAGCGCCTGGGCGGCGGTCACCGCGCTGGTGGCCCGGGCGGCGCCCTGGCTCCTGGCCGTCGCCGGGTCGTACGACATCTTGGGCGTGCGGGTGCCGCACGGGGCCTGGTAGTCCAGCTCGATGGGGATCAGGCGCCAGCCGTTGTTGGTCTGGTTGGTCACCCAGGTCGCGGTCAGGTTGGGCTGGGCGCAGGAGCGGCTGGAGCCGCTGATGTAGACGCCGACCGCGCGGTAGGGCGAGCTGGCGCGCCACGCGTCCATGGTCGACTGGGACGGGGCGGTGCACGTGTCGAAGCCCTTGCCGGTGTACGTGCCCGGCTGCGGCCCGGCCGCCGCCATCGTCACCGGGGCGGACGTCGGCGCCGGCTGAACGGTGTCCAGGGATACCGGGGTGGCGTCCCGGCCGAGGCTGGCGGTGGCCAGGACCCGGCGGACCGCCGCTTCGGTGTCCCTGTTGTGCACGGCCGTGACCAGTACGCCCGCGTCGCGGACCGCGACCTGGATGGCGTCGTCGCGGGACGTCAGCCTGTCCGTGGTCGCCCTGCCCCTGGCGGTGACGGCGGTGTCCGCGGTGAGGCGGTCGGTGGCGACGGCGTCGATCGGCTCGATGATCAGTCCTGCCGTGCGCCCGACCGGGTCGGTGGGGCACCACGGCTCGTCACCGGGGCGGCCCAGGTAGACGGCGGGACGGTCGAACCGGACGCATGCGTGTGGATCGGCGGACAGGTCGACGACCTGCCAGTCGGCGGGTATCACCACGCGGTAGCCGTGGTAGCTGATGGCCCTGCTGTCCCCGGGGGTCGCCGAGGCCGGTGTGGCCACCAGCGCCCAGGCGACGACGGCGGCCGCCACGCCGGCCATGACCTGTTTCGTCTTCATCGGAGCCTCTCGTCGTCAATTTCTTTCGCTCAGGGCGTACCCGTTCGAGCTTTCCTACCATTGACGAGCGTCGTTAGCCAGAGGCCGGGCGACACACCCGCCCAGCCGATGGGCGAGGGGCCCGGCGGGTGGCCGGCGCCGTGATCGACTCCATGGCGGCGACATGAGCGCATCCGCGTCTCGACTCTTCGAGATCTTGGCGAAAATCGGCCCCCGGAGGGGCCGATTTTCACCAAGATCTCCGGCCGACCCGCCAGGCCGGCTGGCGGCGCGGGGCCGCCAGCCGGCGGGTCAGCAGAACCAGCCGTCCTGGACCCAGCCGCGACGGTTGATGTACCCGTAGGCGAAGCCGTAGACGTAGCCGCCGCTGCGGGGCCCCTCGACGAGGAACGTCTGCCCCCGGTAGAGGGTGCCCGTCCAGGCGCCGTTCGGGTCGGTGCGGACGTAGAGGGTCTCGGCGCACACCGTCTCGCGTTCGCCGATCGTGCCGTAGGCGGCCTGCGCCTGCGCCGGGAGGGCGAGGGCTCCCGCCGCCGAGGCGGCGGCCAGCGCCGCGACGACGCGACGGGCTCTCCGGGTCACCATGAGTCGTACCCCCCGATGCACTCGATGCGCATGTAGCCCCAGTCGTTGGGACCGAAGTCGAAGGTCGCGGCCCACCCGTTGTACACCGGGTGCACGTTCGGCGTGTGTCCGATCTTGTCGCCGTACGGCAGCACACGCTTGAGGCCGTACGGACCGCTGGCGGAGTTGTAGTTGGCGTAGAAGCTGGCGCTCTGGCAGATGTTGATGGCGTGCCGGGGCACCACCGTCTCGGCCTGGGCGGCGGTGCCGGCCAGCGGGGCCAGGAGGATTCCGGCGCCGAGCGCGGCGGCCAGGCGCGGTGACGATCGAGGCATATGTCCCTCACCAGGTCTCGGATGAGCGGACACGCTACCAGAAACTTCGACAGTAGTCGATATATCCGGCCCTGCGGCAACCGATCAGGAATCGAGAAGCGCAGGTCACGGCGCCGGAGCTAGCGTGGCGAGACGCACCGGGTCGATCGCGACCCACGACCTCAGGAGTGACATGACCGGCTCTTCCACCCAGGGAATCAGGACCGTGCTGCATCCCGTTTCCGACCTGGCGACGGCCAAGGAGATGTACGCCGCCCTGCTCGGCGTACCGCCGCAGACCGACGGGCCCTACTACGTCGGCTTCGAGGCCGGCGGCCAGCACATCGGGCTGGTGCCGGGCGGCGGGCCGCAGGGCATGACCGCACCGGTGGCCTACTGGCACGTGCCGGACCTGGAGGCGAAGCTGGCCGAGGTGACCGCCGCGGGCGCCACCGTGCGGGAACCCGCACGCGACGTCGGCGACGGCCGTCTGGTGGCCACCGTCACCGACCCCGACGGCAACGTCCTCGGACTGCTTCAGGACCGGTGAGCGCCGACTGTCGGTGAGCCTGGCGCCCCGGCCGGGCGCGCCACCCCGGCCGCCACCGCCGATCAGGTAGACAGGGGGCCGGCGCCGCGACCGCGCCGAGGAGAAGAACCAGACACACCGCTCGAAGCCGGTCAGATCGAGGCAGGCGACGCCGACGGGGACCGCGAAGGCGGCACCGGCCGACAAAGGAGACACGATGAGCACGGCCACGAGGACGGACACGCAGCCGCCTGCGCTGCACGCCGCCGACAGCCACGACCTGATCCGCGTACTCGGTGCGCGCGAGAACAACCTCAAGGACGTCAGCGTCGAGATCCCGAAGCGCCGCCTCACGGTGTTCACCGGCGTCTCCGGCTCGGGCAAGAGCTCGCTGGTGTTCGGCACGATCGCGGCGGAGTCGCAGCGGCTGATCAACGAGACCTACAGCGCCTTCGTGCAGGGCTTCATGCCGACGCTGACCCGGCCCGAGGTCGACGTGCTCGAAGGGCTGACGACCGCGATCATCGTCGACCAGGAGCGGATGGGTGCCAACCCCCGCTCCACCGTCGGCACGGCCACCGACGCCAACGCGATGCTGCGCATCCTCTTCAGCCGGCTCGGGGAGCCACACATCGGCCCGCCCAACGCGTACTCGTTCAACGTCCCCTCGGTGAAGGCCAGCGGCGCGATCACCGTCGAGCGCGGCGCCGGCAGGACGAAGACCGAGAAGGCCACCTTCACCCGCCTCGGCGGCATGTGTCCGCGCTGCGAGGGCATGGGCTCGGTCACCGACTTCGACCTGTCCGCGCTGTACGACGACAGCCTGTCGCTCAACGAGGGCGCGCTCACGGTCCCCGGCTACAGCATGGACGGGTGGTACGGCCGCATCTTCCGCGGCTGCGGCTTCTTCGATCCGGACAAGCCGATCCGCAAGTACACGAAGAAGGAGTTGCACGACCTGCTCCACAAGGAGCCGACCAAGGTCAAGGTCGACGGCATCAACCTCACCTACGAGGGGCTGATCCCGAAGATCCAGAAGTCCATGCTCGCCAAGGACCCGGAGGCGATGCAGCCGCACATCCGCGCCTTCGTGGAGCGGGCGATCACCTTCACGACCTGCCCCGACTGCGGCGGCACCCGGCTCAGCGAGGCGGCCCGGTCGTCGAGGATCAGGGGCATCAACATCGCCGACGCCTGCGCGATGCAGATCAGCGACCTGGCCCGATGGGTCCGCGGCCTCGCCGAGCCGTCGGTGGCGCCGCTGCTCACCACGCTGCAACAGACGCTCGACTCGTTCGTGGAGATCGGGCTCGGCTACCTCAGCCTCGACCGCCCGTCGGGCACGCTGTCGGGCGGCGAGGCGCAGCGCACCAAGATGATCCGCCACCTCGGGTCGTCGCTCACCGACGTCACCTACGTCTTCGACGAGCCGACGATCGGGCTGCACCCGCACGACATCCAGCAGATGAACGACCTGCTGCTGCGGCTGCGGGACAAGGGGAACACGGTGCTCGTGGTGGAGCACAAGCCGGAGACGATCGCGATCGCCGACCACGTCGTCGATCTCGGCCCGCGCGCCGGCACCGAGGGCGGCGAGGTGGTGTTCGAGGGCACCGTCGAGGGGCTCCGGGCCAGTGGCACGCTCACCGGCCGGCACCTGGACGACCGCGCCTCGCTGAAGCCGTCGGTGCGGACGCCGTCGGGGGCGCTGCAGGTACGCGGCGCCAGCACCCACAACCTGCGGGGCGTCGACGTCGACATCCCGCTCGGCGTGCTGGTCGTCGTCACCGGGGTGGCGGGCTCGGGCAAGAGCTCACTGATCCACGGCTCGGTGTCCGGGCGGGACGGGGTGGTGTCGATCGACCAGGGTGCGATCCGCGGCTCGCGTCGGAGCAACCCGGCGACGTACACCGGACTGCTCGACCCGATCCGCAAGGCGTTCGCGAAGGCCAACGGCGTGAAGCCGGCACTGTTCAGCGCCAACTCCGAGGGCGCGTGCCCGACCTGCAACGGTGCCGGCGTCATCTACACCGACCTGGCGATGATGGCCGGCATCGCCACCATCTGCGAGGAGTGCGAGGGGAAGCGGTTCCAGGCATCGGTGCTGGAGTACCACCTCGGCGGCCGCGACATCAGCGAGGTGCTCGCGATGTCGGTGACCGAGGCCGAGGAGTTCTTCGGCGCCGGCGAGGCGCGCACGCCGGCGGCCCACGCCATCCTCGGCCGGCTCGCCGACGTCGGCCTCGGCTACCTCAGCCTCGGCCAGCCGCTCACCACGCTCTCCGGCGGCGAGCGGCAGCGACTCAAGCTGGCCACCCACATGGCCGAGAAGGCCGGCGTCTACGTCCTCGACGAGCCGACCACCGGCCTGCACCTCGCGGACGTCGCGCATCTGCTCGGCCTGCTCGACCGGCTCGTCGACTCCGGCAGGTCGGTCATCGTCATCGAGCACCACCAGGCGGTCATGGCGCACGCCGACTGGATCATCGACCTCGGCCCCGGCGCCGGCCACGACGGCGGCCAGGTCGTCTTCGAGGGCGCCCCCGCCGACCTCGTCGCCGCCCGCTCCACCCTCACCGGCGAGCACCTCGCGGCCTACGTCGGCAGCTGACCGGGATCCCCACGGGCACCGTGGGACGCGTCCTCCCGTCCCGCGGGACCGGCGGCGGCACCGCGGGCGCGCGGGGCGGGTCCACTGGGTCGAGCGGGCGCGCACGTGGCAGGATTTCGCAGGTGACCAGCAGATTCGGGGCGGAGCAACGCCTGAGCGACCTCGTCCGGCTGCGCCGCGTCCGCGACCGGATCGACCGGGAGTACGCGCAGCCGCTGGACGTCGAGGCGCTCGCCCGTGGCGTGCACATGTCGGCCGGGCACCTCAGCCGCGAGTTCCGGCGCGCCTACGGTGAGTCGCCGTACGCCTACGTGATGACGCGGCGCGTGGAGCGCGCGATGGCGCTGCTGCGCCGTGGCGACCTCAGCGTCACGCAGGTCTGTTTCGCGGTCGGCTTCTCGTCGCTGGGCACCTTCAGCACCCGCTTCACCGAGCTCGTCGGGGTGCCGCCCAGCACCTACCGGCGCGAGGCGGCGCGCGCGACGGCGGGGATGCCGTCGTGCGTGGCGAAACAGGTGACCAGACCCGTCAGAAATCGGGAAGCGGTCACGGATCCCCAACTAGGGTGACCGGCATGAAGATCACCATTCACGCGAGCTTCCTCCCGCAGGACGACCCGGACGCCGCCCTGGCCTTCTATCGCGACGCCCTCGGCTTCGAGGTCCGCAACGACGTCGGGTACGGCGGGATGCGCTGGATCACCGTCGGCCCCGCCGATCAGCCCGGCACGTCCATCGTCCTGCACCCGCCGGCCGCCGACCCCGGCGTCACCGACGACGAGCGCCGCACCATCGTCGAGATGATGGCCAAGGGCACCTACGCCGGCATCCTCCTGGCGACCGCCGACCTCGACAGCACCTTCGCCCGGCTGCGGGCCAGCGGCGCCGAGGTCGTCCAGGAGCCGATCGAGCAGCCGTACGGCGTTCGCGACTGCGCCTTCCGCGATCCCGCGGGCAACCTGGTCCGCATCCAGGAACTGCGCTGAGCCGTCCGGCGATCGGGGCCACCGTCACCCGCGGCGTGACCTGGCGACGCCGGCGGCGACGAACCGTGCCAGCGGCAGCGCGACGAGTACCAGCAGCCCGCCGCCCGGCGAGGCGAACGCGACCAGGGTCGCGACCGCCAACGTCGCCGACAGGGCCACCGGCTGCAGCAGCGCCGGCGACCTCCGCGGCTCGTTCGGCGCGCGCAGCCCGGGGTGCCTGCGGACCCACCAGGTCTGGGCGAGCGCGATCAGGCTGACGACGAGCAGGTTGCTGAGGTAGAAGACGGCGGAGTCGGCGCGCAGCCGGGTCTCGACGAACAGCCGTGCGGTGGGGAACGGCAGGAAGACCACCGCCAGCAGCCAGCCGGTGTTGAGCAGGAGCAGCGGCTCGTCGTAGTCGACGAGCCGCTCGTACAACTGCCGGTGGGTGTGCCAGAACAGTGCGATGGCCAGGAACGACACCGCGAAGGAGAGGATGTCGCCCAGGTGCCGGGCGATCAGGTCGGCCACGGACTGCCGGGCGGTGCTGGCGTCGGCGAGGTCGACGAGGGGAAGCACCAGCGCGGTCAGGGCGATGGCCACGATCGCGTCGGTGAGGTTGATGGTCCGCTGCAGCGTACGGTCCCTGCGCCGGTCGTCGTCGGGGCGCCGGCGCGGGCCGGCTCCGACCGAATCGTCGTCCATGCCCTGATTGTGACGACCGAGTCGGCTCCGTCGGGCCGGGCGGGAAATCCGGGCCGGGGCAGTTGAGGGCGCCGGGGGCTGGTGCCGCCCGACCCCGTGGCGGTCAGCCATAGGGCCGCGTTATGGATCCTTTGCTATATCCATCGCCATAGATGGCGCTTGTAGGCTCCGTCCTAATGGTTCGGACCGACTCCCACCGGGACCCCGCCCGTGGGAGCGGCCAGAGCAAGGGAGGACCGGGAGATGACACTCCCCCACACCAGCCGCCGCCGGCTGGCCGCCTTCGGCGTCTTCACCGCCTCGGCCATGGCCGCCGCCATGATCGGCGGCCCGGCCAGCGCGGCCCCGGCCAGCGGTGAGATCCTGCACGCCGACGGCGCCGCCGCGGTCCCGGGCAGCTACATCGTGGTGCTCAAGGACAGCGCCGTCGGCGGTCGGGCGGGCACCCAGGAGGCCGCCGTGGCCGCCTCGGCCCGGAGCCTCGCCGCCCGCTACAACGCCACCCTCGGCCACGTGTACGGCACGGCGCTCAACGGCTTCGAGGCGCGGCTGTCGGAGCAGGCCGCCAAGCGGCTCGCCGCCGACCCGTCGGTGGCCTACGTCGAGCAGAACCAGACCGTGCAGGCGACCGCGACCCAGACCAACCCGCCGTGGGGCCTGGACCGGATCGACCAGCCGAACCGCCCGCTGTCGGCCACCTACAACTACACCACCACCGGCAGCGGCGTCACCGCGTACATCATCGACACCGGCATCCGGACCACCCACACCCAGTTCGGCGGCCGGGCCGTCGACGGCTACGACGCGATCGACGGCGCCCTGCCCGCCGCCGACTGCAACGGCCACGGCACCCACGTCGCCGGCACCGTCGGCGGCTCGACGTACGGCGTCGCCAAGAGCGTCCGGCTGATCGCCGTGCGCGTGCTCAACTGCTCCGGCAGCGGCACCTGGGCGCAGGTCATCGCCGGCGTCAACTGGGTGACCTCGCACCACCAGGCCGGCCAGCCGGCGGTGGCGAACATGAGCCTCGGCGGCGGCCTCACCAGTTCCCTGAACACCGCCGTGGCCAACTCGATCGCCGACGGCGTCAGCTACGCGGTGGCCGCCGGCAACAACGGCGCCAACGCCTGCAACTACTCGCCGGCCTCCGTCTCGACGGCGATCACCGTCGGCGCGACGGACAGCACCGACACCCGGGCGAGCTGGTCCAACTACGGCTCCTGCCTGGACATCTTCGCCCCCGGCGTGAGCGTCCTGTCGGCCTGGTACACCAGCGACACCGCCACCAACACCATCAGCGGCACCTCGATGGCCTCGCCGCACGTGGCCGGCGTGGTCGCCCGCGTGCTGCAGAGCAACCCCACCTGGTCGCCGGCCACGGTGCACTCCCACATCGTCTCCACCGCCACCGCCGGCGTGGTAATCAACCCGGGCACCGGCTCGCCGAACCGCCTGCTGTACCGCTCCCCCTCACTCTGATCCGATGACGATCCGCCGGCCCCGGGGCGACCACACCCCGGGGCCGGTCCCGTTCGAGAGGACCGGACCATGCTCGCTCCTGGTATCCGGCGCCGGCGGACGCTGGCGCTCGCCCTCGGGGCCGCCCTCACGGTCGGCGCCGCCCTGACCGCCGGCCCGCTCCCGGCCGCTGCGTCGGGCCAGATCCGGCACGCCGACGGCCCCACCGCCGTGCCGGGCAGCTACATCGTGGTGCTGCGCGACGGCGTGACCGCCGGCACCGCCTCGGTCGCCGCCACGGCCGACCGCCTCACCGGCAGGTTCGGCGGCACCCACGGCCACGTCTACGACGCCGCCATCCGGGGCTTCGAGGCCCGGCTGTCGGAGCCGGCCGCCCGCCGGCTGGCCGCCGACCCGGCCGTGGCGTACGTCGAACAGAACCACCTGGCCCCGCTGGCCGCCGGCGTGCAGCTCGACCCGCCGTCCTGGGGTCTGGACCGCATCGACCAGCGCTTCCTGCCGCTGGACCAGCGGTACGCCTACCCGAACACCGCGCCCGACGTGCGCGCCTACGTCGTCGACACCGGCATCCGGGCCACCCACGTCGACTTCCAGGGCTCCGTGGGCGGAGGGTACGACGCCGTCGACGGCGCCCTGCCCGCCGCCGACTGCAACGGCCACGGCACCCACCTCGCCGGTACGGTCGGCGGCCACCTGCACGGCGTGGCCAAGGACGTCCGGCTGGTCCCGGTGCGGGTGCTCGACTGCTTCGGCAGCGGCAGCTACGCCCAGGTCATCGCCGGGGTGGACTGGGTGACCCGGAACGCGGTCAAGCCGGCGGTGGCGCTCACGGGCGTCGGCGGCGGCGCCAGCACGGCGCTCGACTCGGCGATCACCAACTCGATCAACTCGGGCATCACCTGGGTCGTCGTCGCGGGCAGCTCGAACAGCAACGCCTGCAACTTCTCCCCCGCGCGGGTGCCGGCCGCGCTCACCGTGGCCGGCACCGGGCCGACCGACGCCCGGATGGGCTCCGGCAACTACGGCTCCTGCCTCGACCTGTTCGCCCCCGGCCAGGGCATCACCTCGACCTGGAACACCAGCGACACCGCGACCAACACGATCAGCGGCACCTCGATGGCCGCCGCCCACGTCGCCGGCTGCGTCGCGATGGTGCTCTCGGCGCACCCGACCTGGACACCCTCCCAGGTGGTCGCCCACCTCCTGGCCAACGCCACCACCGGCGTGGTGGGCAACCCGGGCACCGGCTCGCCCAACCGGCTGCTCTACTGCGGCACCGTCTGACACCCGCCGCCCCGGCGCCGTCTCCGACGGTGCCGGGGCGCGTACCGGCCCAAAGCTGGCGGCCCCCTCGCCGCGCGTGCCGGGCCGACCGCCGGCGCAACCGTCTGGGTCGCGGCCAACGTCCACGGCGGCGAGAAGAGCGGCACCGACGCGGCCTGCGGGTCGACGTGGACGGCGGCAGTCCGGTGGGGTCGGGTCGCCCGGCCGAGGACTTCGTGTTCAACAACGGTGATCCGATCCTGAGTCCGAGCAGCACCGGCGCCAACGTGCTGCGGTACCCGACCGGCGACACGTTCTGGTCCAACGGCTACACCGTGCACGCCGACGCCCTGAAGGGCAGTGTCGCGTTGGTGGAGGAGCCGACCGGGGCCGGCCGGGCGGTGCTGTTCGCGTTCAACCCGCTGTTCCGGGCGTACAACGAGAACGGGCTGCACCTGGTGGCCAACGCGCTGCTGGCCGCGACGACCGGCGCGGCGGCGCGCACCCCCGCGCCGCGGCAGGCGGGCGAGGTCGATCCGGCCCGCTCCGCCGCGGCGGCCGCGCCCGTGCCGGACGACCTGGGCGGCCAGTGGCGGCCGATCACCATCGAGGTGGCCGCCGGGGACCTCGCCCGCACCGAGGCCGTGGTCGACCGGTTCACGAACGCCGCCCGGGTCTCCGTGGCGGACGGCTCGGCGTACCTGGTGATCCCGAACCCGGACGGCCTGCTGGTCGACGAGCACCCGTTCCTGGGCGACTTCGTGCGCGCCCTGCGGGCCGAGCAGGTCCCGCTGCGCTCCGTGGTGGGGTGACGACCGGGGTTCCGGCGGGCCGCTGCCGGGTGGTCTCCACCGCCCACCGCAAGATCCGCGCAGTTTCACGGGAAGTGTGGCCTGGCGCCGCGCCGAGGCCGCATTTTCCGGGAAACTGTCCGGATCTCGGGGCGGCCCCACGCCTCCGGGCCCGCCGCCGGTACCCGAACCTGCGGATCGTGCACCTGTCCAGCCGCACCTACGGCGACTACGCCAACGCCACCCGCGGCAAGGGCGCCTACGAGCAGGCGTTCGCCGTCAAGTGGCTGATCGAGGACCAGATCGCCGGCGATCCGCGGCTCGCGTACGCCGGCACCGGCGCCCCCGCGCCGTGGCTGGCCTGGGGCCCCTACCTGTGGGCGGACGGCCTCGGCGCCGACGACGCGATCGGCGGCGTTCCGGGACGCAGCGACGGCCTCGAGTGGTCCTGCGCCGACTACGAGGGCGACGGCGTCCACCCCAGCCCCTCCGGTGAAGCCAAGGTCGCCCGGGCCCTGGCCGCGTTCTACAAGAACGACGCCACCGCGGCACCCTGGTTCCGCCGGAGCTGACCACCGCCGGCGGGGCGGCTCACCCGGGCGCCCCGCCGGCCCGCCGCACCGGCACCGGCCCCTGCGCCGCCCCCAGGTCCCGGACGTGCCGCAGGGCCGGCTTCCCGCTCAGCAGCACCTCCCCCACTGGGGTGAACCCGGTACGCCGCAGGACCGTCAGCGAGGCCGGGTTCGACAGCGCCGCCTCGGCGGTCAGCCGGCGCAGCCCGTACGCGTCGCGGGCCAACTCGCAGACGCGGCGGACGCCCTCGGTCGCCAGCCCGCGCCCGGCGGCCCGCTCGGCCACCCGGTAGCCCAGCCCGGCGTGGCCGTCGACGGCGTCCACCAGGTTGAACCTGCCCAGCACCTCCCCCTCGTCGTCCAGCAGCACGTGGAAGTGGCACAGGCCGGCGGCCTGCTCCGCCAGCAGCGCGGCGTGCCGCCCGTCGAACCCGGCGAAGTAGGCGTCGCCCCGGTCCGGCACCGACCGCGCGAAGTACGCCCGGTTCTCCCGCTCGAAGCGGAGCAGGGCCGGGGCGTGGTGTTCGGCGAGGCGGTGCAGCTCGGGCATCCCGCCACCCTAGGGCGGGCGTCCACGCAACGGGAACTGGCTCGCCCACCGGGGGCCGGGTCCTGGGACGATCGGATCCGCGAGTCCGGCACGCGGGAAGGCGGTAGCGCAGCATGGGAAAGACGTACGAGCACATCACCGGGCGACTGCGCGACTTCATCGGGGCGCAGCCGATGTTCTTCACGGCGACCGCGCCGCTCGCCGCCACCGGCACGATCAACCTGTCGCCCAAGGGGCTGGCGGGCTCCTGGGCCGTCCTGGACGAGCTCACCGTGGCGTACCTCGACTTCGCCGGCAGCAACGCCGAGACCATCGCGCACCTGCGCGAGAACGGCCGGATCACGCTGATGTGGTGCGCCTTCCAGGGTCCGCCGAACATCGTGCGGGTGCACGGCCGCGGCGAGCCGGTGTTCCGCGACGACCCCCGGTGGGCGGAACTGATCACCCACTTCCCCGCCGTCGACACCGGCTCGCACGGGCTGCGGGCGATCATCGTGGTCCGTGCGGAGCTGATCCGGGACACCTGCGGCTACGCCGTCCCCCTCATGTCGTACGACGAGGACCGCGACCTGCACGCGAGGCGGTTCGCGCGGGAGACCGACGACTCGCTCAGCGACTACTTCGCGGGGAAGGAACACGTCGCCACCAGCATCGACGGGTTGCCGGGCCTGCCCCTCCCGCTGCCCCCGACACCGCCAGCCTCCCCGGGCGGGGAGGCTGGCGGTCGGAGACTGCCCGACGGGGAGACCCGGGTATCGAGCTGATCAGAGGTAGTTGAACACCGGAGGGAAGACCAGGACCACGATCCAGGCCCAGACCGCGTACACCGGGAGGTAGTTGGTCTGCCAGCGCTCCAGCGCGGCGAACGGCTTGTGCCCGCGGACGAAACCCAGCACCAGCCATGCCGACCAGGCCAGGTTGGCCAGCAGGACGACGTTCTCCCCGAGCGCCGCCGCCTTGTTGGGGGTGGTGCCGTACTCGGTGATGCGTCCGGTGATCTCCACCAGCACCAGCACGTCGATGGCCAGCGCGCTGAGCACCAGGGCGAACTGCAGTTTGTCGAACAGGCCGGGCGGGGCCAGCGGGTCGCGGGCCGACATCGAGTAGAGCAGCAGCCCGAGCACCACCACCAGCAGGAGGTCGAACAGGATCAGCGCCTCCCGTTCGACGTCGATGCCGGCGCGCGTCCAGGCGTAGGCGACGAGGAAGGCCAGCAGCGCCGCGGTGAACAGCGGCGTGAACAGCCGCGTGAGGACCGGGGCGATGTTCTCGACGACACTCTGCTTGGCCTCGACGAGCCATCCGGCCACCACCGTCGCGGCGGCGGCCCCGCAGGGAACCAGCCACTGCGAGACGAAGCCCTCCGGGGAGATCCCGATGGCCTCGAAGGTCTGAAACGTGAACGCGGTCAGCACGCCGCCGCCGAGGGCGATGAGGACGTAGTAGACGAACCACTCGCCGGTGAAGCGGATGAAGTCCATACGTCGTCGGGACGAGCGCAGGTCGTCGGCGACATAGGCCAGCCCGACCACGAGCCACAGCGCGATGGGCAGATGGATGCTGGTCAGGACCACCGACTGGGAGTCCTCCGCGAGCGGGTAGGCGTTGGCGGCGACGGCGCCGAGCGCGAACAACGCGAACAGCACCCCGATCACCGCCCTCGTGGCACGACGGCGCCAGGCCAGGAAGGCCGCCAGCCAGGGCAGCGCGAGCAGGCCCGCGTTGGGGCCGTAGAACGCGGCGTCGTCCTGCAGGCTCATCCCGAACAGCTCGGGCACCTTGACGGACGCGGCCGCGCCCACCGCGCAGACGACCATCGCGGTGAGGTCGCGCCGCGACCGGGAATCCGCCGCCGGGTTGTCGGTCTCGCCGGTCAGCACCAGTTGCTTCCACAACCGCTCCGAGTGCTCCCGGGCGAACTCGCGGGACAGCTCGTCCAGGCTGCCCATGCGTTTGACCGCGACCAGGAACGCCTCGTCGGGGCGCAGGCCGGCGGCGACGAGCTCGTCGACGGAGCCCCGCAGATGATCTTCGAGTTCCTCGGTGTCGGGCCGCCGCAGCTCTCGGCGGCGCTGCACGTAGTGGCGCCACTGCGCGAACTGGGCCTCCAGCTCGTCCTGGCCGTCCTGCGCCGTCATGCCTGGCCCCCCATCGGGATCGCTCCGAACGGCCTGAAGTCGCCGGAGCCGACCCAGATCTCCTTGAGCGTGGCCACGACCGTGTCCCACTGGCGGCGTTGCTCCGCGAGCTCCGCCAGGCCCGTGTCGGTGATGCGGTAGTACTTGCGTCGGCGCTCGCCGGTCACCGACTGCCAGCTCGACTCCACGTAGCCGAGGCGCTCGAGCCGGTGCAGCAGCGGGTAGAGCAGCCCCTCGGTCCAGTCCAGCTCTCCACCCGACAGCTCGTTGATCCGTCTCAAAATGGCGTAGCCGTAGCTCTCCCCCTCGGCCAGGATGCCCAACACCATCGGTGTCGCCGAGGCGGCCACGAGATCCTTCGCGACCCTCACCAGACCTCCCCCACATTCCATACCCTAGAACTGCCATGCATAGTACTACTAGGTATCGGCGTGACGCCAGGGCCCCGGTGAGCGGATGGAGAGCTCCTCGATCGTCGTCACGGCCGGTCACCAGCGGCCGGCATGGCCAGGACGACGAGGCCCAGCGCGAGGACGACCAGGCCGCACCACGAGACGACCGGCAGGCGCTCACCGAGGACCGTGACGCCCAGGGCCGCCGCGACGGCGGGCTCGGCGAGGGTCAGCGAGGTGGCCACCGACGCGGAGGTGCGGCGCAGGCCGTACCCGAAGAGCCGGTACGCCAGATAGACGGTGACCAGGGCGAGGTACAGGGCGACCACGGCGCCGCGGGTGGTCCCGAGCCACCGCATGTCGACGAGCGGAACGAGCGGCAGGACCAGCACCCCGGCCGCACCGAACAGCACGCCCATCACCGCGTCGGAAGGGTGTCCGCGCGTGATGAGCCTGCCGCCGATCAGCGAGTAGGCGGCGTACGACAGTCCGGCGCACGCGGCGAGCGCCACGCCTGTCAGGTCCACGGGCGTAGCGCGCCCGGCAAGCTCTGGACCGAGCACCAGGAGGGCGCAGCCCAGCACGGCGGCCGCGGTCGCGCCGGTCCAGCGGGCGGTCGGCCTGGCCTGCCCGGTGAGCCAGGACAGCAGGCCGGCGAAGACGGGCGCGCTGCCCAGGGCGATCACGGTGGCCACCGCCACGCCGGTCCGGGCCACGGCAGGGTAGAAGGTCAGCGGATACCCGGCCACCGCCGGCGCGCCCAGGAGCAGCAGCCACCGCTCGGGGCCGGTGCAGGTGGCGGGCAACGAGCGGGCGCGCCGAGAGGTGAGGAAGAGCAGGATGCCGCCGAGGGTGAGACCGGCGCAGCCGACGGCTGCCGCCGACGCCCCGGATGGGGCCAGAGAACTCGCGGTTCCCGTCGTCCCCCACAGCACGGCTGAGGCGAGGATGGGCGCGGGGTCGCCGCGGAAAGGGCGCCGGCTGGCGGCGACCGGGCGGCTCAGGGTCGAAGAAACAGCGTGATTCAGCACGAACGTGGTCTTCCGTCGTTGGATGGGCCTGGACTCGATCCGAAACGGGCGCACCACGAGAGCTGACCCCACCGGAGGTCGGTGCGTGGGTCAGGGACGAACCGTCGTCGTGTGCGCCCGGTCAGGCGCTAAGCGGCGGCAGAACGACGTGCCAGTAGGTGTTCACCGGGCGATTTTAGCTGTCGGAAACACGAGTGCTGCGGGCGCCCTCGCCGCGTCGGCGGCACGCGGGTGTCAACGGGCTGTCACAGGAGACGCACAGATCCCCACGCGCGGTGACGTCCGGATGACGGCGGGTCCGCAGACTCGCTGCTGAGGCGAGCGGTATCCCGTGCAGCTCAATCCCCGTCCCACCAGGTCCATCGTCTCGCGCACGCCGTCGAAGGGGACTTCATGATCAGGACAATGGTCCGGATGCGCGCTCGCCCAGGGTGCGAACACGCCGTGGAATCCGCGTGGCGGGCGATCGCCGGGCAGGTCGGCGGCCTGGCCGGCAACCTGCGGCGGGAACTGCTCCAGGACGCGGGCGATCCGCGATCGTTCGTCGTCGTCACCGAGTGGGCCGACGAGTCCGCGCTACGCGACTACGAGAACGGGCCGGTCGCCGCGCGCCTCGCCGACGCCGTACGCCCACTGTGCGAGGCGCCCGCGCCGGACGACCGCCGCGCGATGCGCGACCCCGACGGCCACACCCCGTCGATGATCTTCGTCGACGTCGAGGTCACCGTCCCGGCGCCCCGGCGCGCCGAGTTCGAACGCGGGTACGCCGAGGTCACCGGGCGGATGGCGGGGGTGCCCGGGTACCTGCGCGAGGAGCTGCTGCGCTCCCCCGACTCGGACATCCACCACATCTTCGCCGAGTGGCGCAGCGAGGCGGAGTTCTACCGCTGGATCGGCAACCCGGCGCACGCGCAGGAGGAGGCCGGGCCGATCGCCCAGTTCCTCCTCAAGGACTTCCGGCGCCGCCTCTTCCACCCGGCGGCCCCGCCCGACGACAGCCGAGCAGAACCCAGTACGGGCAAGGAGATCGACGTGCACACGACAACGGACGTACTCATCGTCGGCGCGGGGCCCACCGGGTTGACCGCCGCCGTCGAGCTGGCCCGGCGCGGTGTCGACTGCCGGGTCGTCGAGAAGCTGGCCGTCCCGTCCGGGCAGGCCGACAAGGCGATCGGCATCCACTGCCGCACGATGGAGATCTGGGAGGACCAGGGCATCGTGCGGGACGCGATGAACACCGGGATCTGGCTGACCGGCAACATGGTGTTCGTCAACGGCGTCCAGACCCACCGGATGAGCTGGGAGCTGCCGGAGCTGCCGTACGCGCACCTGGGCCTGCCCCAGTACGAGACCGAGCGCCTGCTCACCGAGCGGCTGGCCACCCTCGGCGTGCGCCCCCGGCGGGGCGCCGAGCTGACCGCGTTCACCCAGGACGACGACGGCGTGCTGGCCACGCTCGCGCTGGCCGACGGCGGCACCGAGACGGTACGCGCGAAGTACCTCGTCGGCTGCGACGGCGCGCACAGCAGGGTCCGCGAGCTGCTCGGGCTGACGTTCACCGGCGGACTGGGCCGGTTCCCGCAGCTGTTCATGCTCGGCGACGTCGACGTGGACTGGGACATGCCGGAGGGCCACCTGCTGCGGTTCCTGCACGAGACAGACGGCCGGATGGACGGCATGCTGGTGTGCGTCCCGCTGCGCGGCGAGTCCCGGTACCGCATCGCCACCCTGGCCCCGCCCCGCTTCTTCGCCCAGACCGGCGGGCAGGACGCCCCGCCCGGATTCAGCGAGGAACTCGCCGCGCCCACCCTCGCCGACGTACAGGCCGCGCTGGACCACCTCGCCCCGCCCGGCACCCGCGCGTCGAACCTGCGCTGGTCGTCGGTGTTCCGGATCAGCCACGGCATCGTCGACCGGTACGGCGACGGACGGGTGTTCGTGGCCGGCGACGCGGCGCACCTGCACCCGCCGGCGGGCGGCCAGGGCATGAACACCGGCATCCAGGACGCCTGGAACCTCGCCTGGAAGCTCGCCCTCGCCGTCCGGGGCGTCGCCGCGCCGGGGCTGCTGGCCAGCTACGAGACCGAGCGGCGCCCGGAGGGCGAGGAGATCGTCGGGCGGGCGGTGCGGATGGCCTTCACCGAGGAACTGGACCGCGACGACCTGAAGCGGCAGTTCCTCCAGGAGATGGGCATGCTGCTCAGCTACTCCCGCAGCCCACTCGTCGGCGAGTCGCTGTCCGCCCCGGACGCCCTGCGCGACGGCCCCGGCCCCGGCGACCTCGCCCCCGACGTGGGCGGCCTGCAGCGGCGGGGCGTCGGCCACCCGCTGCGGCTGCGCGACCTGACCCGCGGCACCGGGCACACCCTGCTGGTGTACGCGGACCGTACGGCCGGCGAGGCGGAACTGACGGCCGTGGAGAAGCTGTGCGCCGACGCCCGCCAACTGGCCTGCGGGGAGATCGAGGCGTACCTGCTGGCCAGCCCGGACGCCCAGGTGCCGGCGATGCTCCACCCGCCGGTCGTGCGGGACGCCGCGGGCGGGTTCCGCGCGAGGTACGGCGCCTCCGGCAGCGCCCTGTACCTGATCCGCCCCGACGGGCACGTGGGTTTCCGCAGCCAGCCGATCGACGCCGACGCGCTGCGCAAGAACCTGCACCTGGTGTTCGGGGGTACGCGGTGACCGCCGTGCGGACCGTGCTCGCGATGCGCGCCAGGGAGGGCTGCGAGCAGCGGTTCGAGGCGGAGTGGCTGGCGGCGGCGGAGAAGATCCGCGGCCTGGACGGCTGCCTGCGCCAGGACCTGGTCCGTGACGCCGACGACCCGCGCAGCTACCTGATCATCAGCGACTGGGCCGACCGGGAGCGGCTGGACGCCTTCGGCCGCAGCGAGCACCGCGACCACCTGCTGCGGGTGATCCGCGACCTGCGCGAGTCGGCCCAGCGGAACACCTACCAGGTGCTGCACAGCGTCCGCAGCGAGGAGTCGTCATGACCGAGCCGGTTCTGCCCGCGTCCGAGTACTACACCGACGAGTTCGCCGTCGACCCCTACCCCACCTTCGCGGAGTTGCGGGAGAACGCGCCCGTCTGCCTGGTCAAGGGGCCGCGGTTCGACTCGTACCTGATCACCAGGTTCGACGACGCGAAGGCGGCGCTGACCGACCCCAGGCTGTCCAAGGACCTGTACGGGCCCGGCCAGCACTACCTGCGGATCTTCGGGCCGAACTCCGAGGCGCTGAACCGGAACATGCTCAACTCCGACCCGCCCGAGCACAGCCGGCTGCGGCGGATCGTGTCCCAGGCGTTCGCGCCGCGCCGCATCGAGGCGCTGCGCCCGCGCGTGGCCCAGATCGTGGACGACCTGCTCGACAAGGTCGTTCCGCGGGGCGAGGCCGAGCTGATGCACGACTTCGCTATCCCGCTGCCGATGAAGGTGATCTCCGAACTGCTCGGGATCCCGAGGGCGGACCACGACCAGGTCCTCGACTGGACGCAGGCGATCCGTACGTCCGGGTCGTCGAAGAACCCGGAGCGGGACCGGGCGGCCGTGCAGGAGGCACAGCTGCGGCTGTACCACTACCTCGCCGACTTCGTGCAGGCCAAGCGCGTGCGGCCCGCCGACGACATCGTCAGCGACCTGATCGTCGCCTGCGACCGGCAGGGAACGCTGTCGGAGTCCGAACTGGTCACCACCACTTTCCTGCTGCTGTTCGCCGGGCACCAGACCACCGCGGACTTCCTCGGCAACGCGACGGTGGCCCTGCTGACCAATCCCGACCAGCTCGCCCTGCTGCGCGCCGACCCGGAGCTGCTGCCGGCGGCGATCGAGGAGCTGCTCCGGTTCGACGGCCCGCTGCCGGTGGCCAGCCCCCGCATCGCCGCCGAGGACGTCGACTACCAGGGGGTACGCATCCCGCGCGGGTCCGTCGTCGGCGTGGTCATCAACTCGGCGAACCACGACCCGGCGCACTTCGCCGACCCGGACCGGCTGGACCTCACCCGCGAGCGCGGCCCGCACATCGGCTTCGGCCACGGCGTGCACTACTGCCTCGGGGTCTCGCTGGCCCGGATGGAGGCCCAGATCGGCATCTCGGCGCTGCTGCGCCGGCTGCCCGACCTGCGGCTGGCGGTGCCGGCCGAGGAACTGCGCCGGCTGCCGGCGGCGTCGCCGTTCCGCGGCCTGCTGGAGCTACCCGTCCGGTTCACCGCCTGAGCCCGTCCCCCGCTTCCCATCCCAGTCAAGGAGTCGTCATGGTCTTCCGCAACGTGATCGTCTGCCGCATGGTCCCCGGCAGCGAGGACAAGGTCGGCCCGGTCTTCGGGCACTACGACAGGGCCACCCGACCGCAGGACCTCGGCGTCATCGGGCGGCGCCTGCTGTCGCACCACGACCTCTACATCCACGTCATCGAGCGCGAGCAGGATCCCAGGATCTCGGGCCAGACCCGCGGACTGCCCGCGTTCCAGAAGATCGCCGAGGAGATCGCGCCGTACGTGACGCCGTACCCGAGGTACTGGCAGAACCCGTCGGACTCGGTGGCGAAGGAGTTCTACCACTGGGCGCCGGACGGTCAGGAGCCTCCCGAAGACACGACGCTGACGGTGGTCGTGGGCCGGATCAAGCCCGGCGCCGAGTCCGACGTGGCGCGCGTCTTCGCCGAGTCCGACGCCGGATCGCTGCCGAGGGACCTGGGCGTCAGCGGGCGCTGGCTCTACTCGATCGACGACGTGTACGTCCACCTGCTGGAGCAGGACACCGCCGCCGCCGAGGACATGCGGCGCCACCAGGACGAGCCGGCCTTCGCAAAAATCATGGCGGACCTGAGCCCGTACATCAGCCCGTACCAGCCGGAGACCTGGCGCGGCCACCAGGACTCGCTGGCCAGGGAGTTCTACCGCTGGCGAGCCGAGGACTGACGGATCGTCGGCGGGCGGCGACGCCCGGCGCGCCGGGACGGGTAGGTAGGGGTGTTTTCGGCTCCTGTGGAGCTGCCCCGTCTGTGCTACCGCCACCGCAGAACCCACGGGTCACCGCCCCGCGCCGTCCAGGAGCTGGACAGCGCGGGGCGGTCCCGTGCGGGGTTCGGGTCACCCGCGCGGGCGAATCCAGCCGAGGAAGCGGTCCGCCAGGTTCGCCGGGGGCGTACCCGGGTCCAGCTCGGCCAGTTGCGCGGCGGCCTCGACCATCAGGCCGGCCAGGTGGACGCCGAGGGCGACGCGGTCGCCCCGGTACTCGCCGAGGAGGCGCAGCTTCGCGGGCGAGCACGGCCAGGCGATCCCGCACGCCTGGCAGCGCCAGGTGGGGCGGGTCGGCAGGTGCTCCCGGCGGGCCTCACCCTGACACCCGTACCCGGTTCGCGCCCCGCAGGGGCCGGCGGACCGCCGGGGCCGTCGGCTGCGGGGCCGGTGCCGGCCAGCTCAGCCCCTCGCGCCGGACGAACAGCTCGCGTTGGCGCGTCGCGTCGCCCCGGCCGTTCAGCTCGTACGCCAGGATCCACGTCCACCCGTGGTAGGTGTGCCGGTCCCCCAGCTCGCGGATCACCCGCACGACAATCGGGCGTACGAACTGCGGGCTGGCGGCGCGGGTCAGGTGCAGGACGTCGCCGGCCTTGATGGCCCGGGCGGTCACCGGGCGCCCCCGTGCCCGCGCAGGATCTGGGCGGGGGTACGCAGCTCGCCGGCCAGGTGCCAGAGGACCTGGGTCGCGACGTCGTAGCGGGGCACCCGCGGCGGCGGAACCATCGGGCCGACAAGCGGCGGACGGTAGCGGTCTGGTGGACGCTCGGGGTTCGGCCTGCGCTCGTCCCGGCGTACCTCGCGCGGCGCCCGGTGCCGGCCGCCCCGGAAACGGTGACGCCCTCCCATCGAGTCCCCTCTCTGTCGACTGGAGAGGGGGCCGCCGCGTCGTCGGCGGGAACACGGCGGCCCCCGGTGACAGGGCGCGCCCGCCGGGTTGTGGCCTCCACCGAACGCGCCGTCCTGGGACCACACTTTGCCGAGAGTTGTGATACAAACACACCGCGTAGCATTTTGATCCTGAGCCAAGTTGGACATTCCGCAGGAGATCCGGGATGAACCGAGCTGTCGCCGAAGCCATGGCCGCCACCGGCCAAACCGCTGAGAGTCTTGCGGAGCAGATAGGAGTCGACCCCAAAACCGCTGCACGGTGGGCAAATCCGGGGCACATTCCACAGTCTCGGCACCGGGCGAAGGTCGCGGCCCTCCTCGAACGTGAAGTCGCCGAGCTCTGGCCGGACCTCCTGAAGCGACGCGAGCCCGGATGGTTCCGCCCGTGGATGGAGATCGAACGCGAGGCCGTCAGCCTGCGGGCCTTCCAGCTTGCGTGGGTGCCGGGCATTCTCCAGACCGAGGCGTACGCGCGGGCGACGGTCGAAGGTGAAGGCCTGTCACCAGAACGCGTTAACGAGGTAGCGTCAGCGCGCAACGCCCGGCACACAATCCTCCGCCGCCAGGGCGGACCTCTTTACATCGCAGTGATCGACGAAGGGGTTCTAGGCCGAAGCGCGTACGGCAGCAGGGCCCTCATGGCTGAGCAGCTGGACTATCTCGTCGAGTGCGCGCAGCTTCCCTCCGTGCAGATACACATCGTGCCGTCCGACGTTGGTATGTACCCGGGCCTCGGCGGGCCGTTCACCATCGCGGAGATGCCCGACGGGGCACGCGTGGCGTACGTGGACAGCCAGATGACCGCGCAGATCTTCGAGCAGCCGGCCGACGTTGCTACGCTGGAGCGACGCTGGGAACGCATCCGCGGCGAGTCTCTCCCCCGAAAGCGCTCACTAGACCTTCTGAAAGAAGCGGCACGATCATGGACCTGAGCGGCGCCCGGTGGCGCAAGAGCACGAAGAGCGGGAACAACCAGGGCGACTGCGTCGAGGTGGCCGACAACCTTCCCGGCGTCGTCCTCGTCCGCGACTCCAAGGATCGGGACGGCGGAACGTTGACCTTCACACCGGCAAGCTGGCGGGGCTTCGTCGACCTGGCGAAGGAGGTCGGCCCCCTCGGCTGACCGCGTCCACAATCTCTCAGGCCCTCGACACTGTCGGGGGCCTGCCGCATCCGTGGAAGCTGACGACGCGACGACGCGTACGGGATCATCCGCGGTCGCCGGCGAATGATCCCTGCTCCGGCGGCGCCATCCGCACCGATCGTGTATCGCCGGCACATGATCTGCCCTGGTTGGCACCGACTACCCCAGGGGTAGGGGCGGAAGTTAGGGTGATCGATGAGGCTTTTGCCGAGTTCGGGGGGTGCGCTGTGTGGTGGACTGGTGGCGGGATCGTGGCCCTCGTGTTTCCCGCCATCGCAGTCGCCGTCGGCTACCAAGTTCTGGGCTATCCCGGGGTGCCCTTCGGGTTCATCCTGGCCGCCATTGCGACGTGGTACGTCGGGCGCCTCATGAACCGAAGCTCCGACGGGCCCGACGAGTACCACAACGAGCACACCTTCTTCTCGATCCCGGTGCAGTACTGGTCCCTCCTCTGGCTGTTCTTCGCGCTGGCGCAGCTCATCAACATGGCGCTCGGGACCGCCGGCTGGCAGCAGTAGCGGGGTGGCCGCCGCTGGTTACCGCACCTGATGGTGGCTGATCCTTGGATCAGGTGGCGGAGCGGGTGATGGCGTGCTCGACGAGGTCGACCGTGGCCCGGGGGTCCGCGACTTGGACGATGAGCCGGGCGTAGCGCTCGTCGCGCAGTTCGATGACGACGGCCTTGGCCGGGTCGCGGACATCCCAGAAGATGCGCTCGCCATCGATGTGAAAAGTGCCGGCGGTGATGACGCCGGGCAGGTGGGCGCCCGGCGCGCGGATGCCCTTGGGCTCCCTGGTCACGCCGGCGTCGGCGGTGGCGCCTCGGACGTTGGGCAGCGGGATCTCCAGGCGGCTCTTGAGGGCCCAGAGCTTGTCCAGTCCTTCGATCTCGATGACGAGGGTGTCGTTGTCGATGTACACCTTGGCCATGGAAGCTCCTTCAGGGTTGCGGTTGGTGAATCCGGTCGAACAGGACCGTGCCGGCGCCGGCCGCGTCGACGCCGGTGCGGGTTCGCAGGCGTAGGCCGAGGATCGCCGCACTGAGCGCGTAGGCCAGGGGTGAGGGCGCATCGTCGGCGGCCGCCGCGCCGTCGCCCAGGGCGAGATCGATGGCAGCGTCGAAGCCGCGCATGGTGCGGGCGACCTCCTCTGCCACCTCGGGGTCCACCGGCGCGCGTTCGACCATCGCGAGCAGCAGCAGGTCCATGTCAGGGTTGGCGGTGCCGGCCACGAACATGTTCCGCAATGCTCGTATCGGGTCCGGGGCCGCGGTGACCTTCGCCAGCAGTGGCCGGACCTGATGTTCCAGGTGCCACCGCAGGGCGGCCAGGTACAGCCCGCGTTTGCTGCCGAAGACCTTGTACAGGCTGTTGCGGTGCACACCGAGGTGCGTCACCAGGTCGTCGACGGAGATGCCGTCGTAGGCCCGGCAGGCGAACAGGCTCACCGCCGCCCTGATCACTTCCGTCTCGTCGAATGCTCTCGGACGACCCATGGATGAACCGTAGCCGATTCAGGAACGATCAGTCAAGAACGAGCGTTCCTAAATAAGGTCGCATTGTTCCGCCTCACGCTCAACCCCGACCCACGCTCGCCCTGGCGCGCCTTGACCACCGCCGATCATGGAGGTGCGGTGCCCCGCACAACAGGCATTGGCATCCTTCTCGCCCACCATGACTCCATGATCGACGGGGCGGGGCGGGGTGGGGCAGTCCAGCCATCGGCGCGGGCTACGAGCTGAGCGACGCCGACCCCGCCCGGCTCGGTGGACGCAGCGCCGATGCTGGATACGTCGATCGCATCCGGGCGGCGCATGGCGGGATCGACGACTGGGTGGACGACTGCGTCGCAATGGTCCGGCCCTGGTGCTTCGACCTGTCCAGTGTCTCGGTGACGACGAGCGTCTGGCACGGGTTGGATGACGCACCGTGCCCGCACGGACATGCCGAACATCTGGCCAGCAAGATCCCGTATGCACAGCACCAGCGGTTGCCGGGAGGGCACTACCTCGGCGTGGAGGACATCCGTCGGATCCTCGGATGCCTGAGTGCCCTGGTACGCCGGCCATAGTCGGCCGTCGACCCGGGGACCGGGCGGGAGTGTGGGCGGGCGAACGGAACGGCCGGCCTGGTCACCAGCGCTGCCGGCGCGCAGGAGCCTCTGACGGGCGCCGAAGCCGTGCACCCTCGCACGGCTTCGGCACCCGTCAGGCCGGGCCTAGAACTGACCGGTGGTGCACACGGAGTTGGTTCTGCCGCAGTAGGCGTACCCCGTCACGTAGTGGTAGTAGTCATCGACGTAGACCTCGACCTTGGTGATCCCGCCGGACACCTGGCTGCCGTCGAGCGGGATGTTGCCGATGGTGAACCACTGACCGGTCGAGCCGCCGCAGTAGAGGCCGGTCTCGTAAGTGTCGAGCAACGTCGATCCCTGCCAGCCCCACGCCGTGAGGTATCCGCATTCGCCGGCGTTGGCGTAGAACTTCACCGAGGTGAGAGTGACCGACCTGCTGTACCAGGCCAGCCCACCGGTGCCCTGGACCCCGAGCGCACCGGCCCCGTTGGCGTGGACCGCCTTGGCGACGAAACTGGCGGGGGAGGCGCTTGCGGCGGGGCTGAACCCCAGTACGGCGACCGCGAGCATGCCGATCGCGACACCCACTTGCGCCAACCGTCGTCTGAGCACTGCCATCTCCTCCTGATTTCGAGTGGGACATCCGGCTCCGCCGCGACGAGGCGCAGCGGGTGCCGTCTCGACTGAACCCGATGCGGCGACCAGGGCGGCGCAAGCCGACCGAATCCGAATGCCGCCGGGATGGACCGCCGATAGCCTGGGGCGTTCCTGCTCCGCCCATCGGCCGCCTTCCACCAGCCGCCCGATCGCTGGCGCGGTCACCGGCGCTGCCGGCTGGCATGATCTTCTGGTGGCGCCGAAGCCGCGCACCTCGCCCGGCTTCGACGCCCTGTCAGGCCGGGCCTAGAACTGACCGCTGGTGCACGCGGAGCTGGTTCTGCCGCAGTAGGCGTACCCCGTACCGTCGTGGTAGTGGTCGAAGACGTAGACCCTGACCTGGGTGATCCCGCCGGACACCTGGCTGCCGTCGAGCGCGATGTTGCCAACGGTGAACCACTTGCCGGTCGAGCCGCCGCAGTAGAATTCGCCTGACCCCGGCGGATAGAACTTGAAGTCGATGAGGGTCGATCCCTGCCAGCCCTCCGCGCCGAGGTATCCGCATTCGCCGGCGTTGGCATAGAACGTCACCGAGGTGAGAGTGACGGACCTGCTGTACCAGGCCAGCCCGCCGGTGGCCTGGACCGCCAGCGCACCTGCCCCGTTGGCGTGGACCGCCTTGGCGACGAAACTGGTGGGAGAGGCGCTCGCGGCGGGGCTGAACCCCAGCACGGCGACCGCCAACATGCCGATCGCGACACCCGCTTGCGCCAACCGTCGTCTGAGCACTGCCATCTCCTCCTGCTCTCGAGTGGGACATCCGGCACCGCCGCGACGAGGCGCAGCGGGTGCCGTTGCGACTGAACACGACGCGGCGACCAGGGCGCCGCAAACCGACCGAATCCGAACGCCGCCGGGGACGGTCCGGTCGATAGCCTGGGGACCGTGCCTGCTCCGCCGAAATCGGCCGTCTTTCACCAGCCGCCCGATCCCGGGCAGGCCGCCACCCTCGACGACATCGTGGAGCAGCTGCGGCTGCTGAAGGTCTGGGCTGGGAATCCGTCCTACGAGGTCATCAAGGACCGGATCAACGCGGCGTGGTCCAAGACGGGCCGGCCCGCCGTCGAGTTGACCCGCAAGACCACCGTGGTGGACTGTTTCCGGCCCGGCCGCCGCCGGCTCAACACGGATCTGGTCGTCGCCATCGTCGAAGCGCTGCATCCCGACGTCGGCTACGTGAGCCAGTGGCGGCAGGCGCTGCGGATCATCGGCGGCGAAGCCACCGCCGCGTCCCAGGTACGCGTCCACGATCAACTCCCGCACGATCTCGCGGACTTCACCGGCCGCACCGGCGAACTCGATCGGCTACGCGCCGCACTCCGCCGCCGTATCCCCACCGGAATGGTCGGCGTTATCGAGGGAATGGCGGGGATCGGCAAGACGCGCCTGGCCGTCCGCGCCGCGCGGCTGCTCGCCGCGGAGCGGCCGTTCGACCACGTCCTGTTCGTCAACCTGCGGGGATTCCACCCGGATCCGGCCCAGCCTCCGGTCGACCCGGACGCTGTCCTCGACGGCTTCCTGCGTCTGCTCGGCGTACCCGCGCACCAGATCCCGCACGCTCTGCCGAATCGCGCAGCCGCGTACCGCCGGCGGGTCGCCGGAACGCGGGCGCTGGTCGTCCTCGACGACGCCGCGGACGCCGATCAGGTCCGTCCACTGCTCGCCGAGGTTCCCGACTGCGTCACCCTGATCACCAGCCGGCGGCGCCTGGCGCCGCTGCCGCCCGGGGTTCGGCTGCGCCTGGACGTCTTCACCCCGGACGAGGCCGTCGCGTACCTCGCCGACGCCGTCCCCGGCACCCCGGTCGGCACGGACCCGCAGGCCACGGCCCGAATCGCCCGGCTGTGCGGCCACCTGCCCCTCGCTCTCGGCCTGGTCGCCGCCCACATCCGCAGCAGGCCCGGGTGGACGCTCACCGACCACGCCGACCGGCTCGCCGAGCGCCATCGGAACCGCCGCCTGGACACCGGCGTCGAGCTGGCGCTCGACCTGTCCTACCGCCGCCTGCCCAACGGCCACCGCCGAACGCTGCGACTCATCGCGCTGCATCCCGGGCAAGACCTCGACCCGTACGCCGCGGCGGCGCTCGCCGACGTCAGTCTGCCGGCGGCGCGGGCGCACCTGAACGAGCTGCACCGCGACCACGTGGTGCAGTCGGCCGCGCCGGGCAGGTACGCGTTGCACGATGTCCTTCGGGCATATGCCCTGAACCAGGCCGGGGACGAGGACCCGCCGCCGGTACGCCGCACCGCCCTGACCCGGCTGTTCGACTACTACCTGAGCACAGCCGCTGCCGCGATGGACGTCCTGCACCCGGCCGAAGCGCACCGCCGCCCCCGGATCAGCGCGCCGACCACCCCGATGCCGGCCCTGCCCGACGCCGCGACCGCCCGGGCCTGGCTGGACGCCGAACGGGACACCCTTGTCGCGGTCGCCGTCCACACCACGGCCCAGGGCTGGCCCCACCATGCGACGCGGTTGTCGGCGACGCTGTTCCGCTACCTCAATGGCGGGTACTACTCCGAAGCCCTCATCGTGCACGGCCGCGCCCGCGACGCCGCCCGCGACCTGGGAGACGTGGCCGGGCAGGCGACCGCCCTGACCAACCTCGGCGCCGCATGCGTGCAGACCGGACGGTTCGAGCAGGCCACCGACCACCTGGAACAGGCCCTGAAGCTGCATCGGCAGATCGACGACGACACCGGGCAGGCGCGCGTCCTGACCAATCTGGGGGTCATCGAGGCGCGCCTGGGCCGCTACCGGCAGGCGGCCCGACGCCACGAGGCCGCGCTGGCCGGCTACCGGCGGGCCGGTGATCTCACCGGCGAGGCCCGCGCCCTGGGCAACCTCGGCTTCGCCGAGGCACGACTCGGTGACCACCTGAACGCCGCCGAACGATATGCGCAGGCCAGGGACCTGTGCCGGCGGACCGGGGACCGCACGGGCGAGGCGTCCATGCTGGGCAACCTCGGCGACGTGGAGCTGCAGCTCGAACGCTACGACGCCGCCCGCGAACACATCGAACAGGCCCGCAGCGTCTACCAGGAGCGCGGCGACCGTGACGGCGAGGCATGGACGCTGACCAGCCTGGGCGTTCTCGAAACGCTCCTCGGCCGACCGGGGCCGGCCACCGATCATCATCGGCGGGCGCTGGAGGTCTTCCGCCGAGCCGGCGCCCGGGACGGCGAGACGTACGCGCTCAACGGCCTCGGCGAGGCAGCCGAGGCGTACGACTCGCTGGCCCACCACGGCGCCGCCCTGGACATCGCCGCCGAGATCGGCGCGGCCGACCAGCAGGCCCGGGCGCACGCCGGCCTCGGCCGCGCCTGGCACCGTCTCGGTGACGCCGACCAGGCCCGGCGTCACTACGGTGCGGCGCTGGCGCTCTATGGCCAGCTCGGCATGCCGCAGGCCGAGGACATCCGGACCCAGCTCGAAACCATTGCCGCGGAGGGGACAGCGTCGTCATGACGCCGCACTGCAGACGGCTTTCGCTAGTCTCATGGGCCTGGCCGTAGCTCGCCTGGCGTCGATTTCCCTCGCCTGCCCAGCCGCCATCCGGCCACCGTCCAGCAGGCGCCCGAGAGCAGGAAGAACGGCGACCAGAGCAGCAGATCCCAGCGCGCCAGGGTGCGAGCCAGCGCGGCGTGCCCGCCCGGCGGCGGGCGAACCCCGGTCAGCAGCAGGGCGTCGCCGACGAAGCCGAACCCCAGCACCCCGAGCGACCGGACGACCATGAGGACCCCCAGCGTCCAGGCGACCGCGACCAGCAGCCGGCGCGGGACGGCCGTACCCCAGGGGCGGACGGTGGCCAGCGCGACGATGACCCCGACCACCGCGGCGGCGGCCAGCACCCAGTGGCTCGCCACGAACAGCGGATCACGCGCGAGCAGCCGTTCGCGCAGCTCCGGGGGCAGCGGATCCCTGTCGGCCAACGCATTGGCCCCCAGCGCCTGGGCCAGCTTCATCGATCCGTAGGCCGCGGCGCACGCCGCCGCCCCGTACGCGCCGATCCGCGCCCGATCAGGCCGCGACACGTCGTCTCGTCGCCTTCGCGTACGACTGGATCATCGCCAGGTGCAGCCCGATCACGACGATCCCGAGGACTGCGTGATACCACTGCCAGCCCACGCCGATGCCGACGAACCCGTCCACGATCATGATCAACGCGCCGGCGCCGACGGCCAGCAGCATCCCGGCCAGCAGCAACAGCATCAACGTTCTCGACACCCTGCGCCCCAGCGGTGTGACCGTGGCGAGGGCGAGGCAGGCACCCAGCACGCCGGAGGCGGTCGCCCACCACTGTGCGGTCGCCGCGTCCATGAACTGGCGGGCGTAGCGTTCGGTCTCGGCAGCCGACACGACCGGGCCGCCCGGGAACCCGAGCCGGGCCTGCAGGGCGAAGACAGCCTTTCCCACGGCGTAACCGAGGAACAGCACCGCCACCGCGTACGCCGGCCAGCGGCGCGGGCGAGCAGAATCAACCATGGTCGTGACCGTAGGCGTCGCGCGTCGGGCACCGACTCCCGAAAGCGGGTGAGGCGCCTACCGCGCAGGAGGGAGCACCAGCCGCCCTCCTGGGAACGGGCGGAACTTCACCTCGGACTGATCGGCGCCAACCGTCAGCGTCCGGAGTGGAAGACTGCCTTCTCCGACGCCGGCCGAATATCGGTCGATAGTCGCCCACGGGGCAGGCAGACTCGGGCGGTGATCGAGATAACCCCCGGCCTCGCGCACGCCCTGGTCGCCGAGCAGTTCCCGCAGTGGAGCCACCTCCCCGTGGCGCCCGTCGCCCGGCAGGGCTGGGACAACCGGACGTTCCGGCTCGGCGACGAGTTGGCCGTACGCCTGCCGAGCGCCGAAGGGTACGTACCCGGCGTCGACAAGGAAGACCGGTGTCTGCGCGTACTGGTCGGTCACGTGCCGCTGCCGGTCCCGGAGCCGGTCGCGACCGGCCGCCCGGCCGCCGGCTATCCGTTCCCCTGGTCCATTCGGCGCTGGCTGCCCGGGGAGACCGTCGAGGCGGCCACGGACGTCGACCGGGCCGCGTTGGCACGGGATCTCGGCGCCTTCCTGACCGCGCTGCGTCAGGCTCCCACCGAGGCGGGGCCGGCCTGCGGCCGTCATTCCTTCTTTCGCGGCTGCCACCCCAGCGTCTACAGCGACGACGTCGAACAGTCCCTCGACCGGCTCCGGAACGTCGTCGATGTCGCGGCCTGCCGGGCGGTCTGGGCGCAGGCGCTCACCTCGGCCTGGCCGTCGGCGCCCACCTGGTTTCACGGCGACGTCGCCGTCGGCAACCTGCTCACGACCGGCGGAAGGCTGTCCGCGGTCATCGACTTCGGCACCTGCGGGGTGGGCGACCCCGCGTGCGGCCTCGTCATGGCCTGGACGTACTTCGAAGGCGACGAGCGGAACCTCTTCCGCGAAGCCGTGGGCCTGCCCGACGACGCGTGGCGCCGGGCCCGCGGATGGGCGTTGTGGAAGGCGCTGGTGACCATGGCGGGGCAGTCCAGCCCGGATCCCGAGGGCGTGCAGAACCGGATCCTCGTCCAGGTGCTCGAGCACCGGATGACCGCCTGACCGGCCTGCCGGCTCCTGCGTCCGCGCCCGCAGTCTGTCGGAGGGGGCTGCCATCATGCTGCTCACAACACGGCGAGGAGCGGGACCGGACGGCATGGCAACGGTGATGATTCGGGACGAGACGGCGACGGGACGGGCCATCGACAGTTGGCCGCTGGCCGGCATGCCGGAGCGCATGTCCGCCCGGGAGCTGGTCCGGTTGCGGGTACGCGAGGAGGTCGCACGGTTCAACGCGAGCCAGGCCGAGCACTTCCGGGGCCTGGTGCAGCCGACCGACGCGCGTGGCGCGCGTCCTTCCACCACCAGCTCGCGCACACCGGGGACGATCCCGGCCACGAGGCGTTGTACTGCTCCACGGACCAGGTGCGGTTCGCCCGACGCGACGGCGCGACGTGGCAGCCGGCGCCGGTCGCCGAGGTGCCACCGCTGGTCTTCACCGAGGCCATGCGCGACGTGGATCTGTTCGTGGGTGTCACCTCGATCGCCACCGACCCGCAGTGGGCCGACCGCGGCGACGACCGGTTCGGCCGGTACTGGCGTAGCAGCGTCGGTGCCGCGCTGACCCCGTCGGCGCAGGTGCGCCGCGACGCGCTGGCCCGGCTGCTGCCCCGGCTGCGGATCGCCGACCGGGTCAGCCTGTCGGAGCGCCACCTGCACGTGCGGGGCAACCTCCGCGGGTACCGGATCCACCTCGGCTCGGGAAACATCATGATGGAGCCGGACGACGCGTACCTGTGCATCGTCGCGGCCCGCGACCGGACCCAGCGGCTGCACCTGCCGTTCGAGGACGATCCGATGCTGTCCACGATCCTGTCCAAGGCGATCATGCTCGCGGCCGACGACAGGATCACCGACCCGACCGTGCTGCGGCAGCTCACCCGGCGGCCGGCCCCTGACGACACCCCCGCGCCAGCGCGTCGCGGGCGGCGCGACAGACGAGCACAAACAGGATCTTCCTGGCCGATGGGGTGATCAAGGACCTCCTTACATAGATTGATCTACCTATTTTCCTTTGATCGACAGAGCCATATCCTCACCCCGATCGACCCACGTCACCGATGCGGTGGCCAGCGCCCACGCGGGCCGGCGTCGATCTGAGGAAGGATGAGGATGAGTCACCCGAACAGCACGGGCCGGCGCGGCAGGCTCGCCGCGCTCGCCATCGTCTCGGCGGCGGCCACCGTCGCCGTCATGGCCACCACCCCTGCCCAGGCCGCGCCCGCCGCCGGCACCATCCGGCCGGCCGGTTCCGCCGACGTCGTCGCCGACAGCTACATCGTCGTGCTGAACGACACCGCGACCCTGCGCGGCCGGGGCGTCGCGGACACCGCCGCCGACCTCACCGCCCGCTACGGCGGCTCGGTGGGGCGCACGTACCAGCACGCGCTGCGCGGCTTCGAGGTGGCGCTGCCCCGCGCCGCCGCCGAGCACCTGGCCGCGAACCCGGCGGTGGCGTACGTGCAGCAGAACGGCATCTACACCATCAAGGGCACCCAGAGCCCGACCTCGTCGTGGGGCCTGGACCGGATCGACCAGCGCAACCTGCCGCTGAACAACTCGTACACCTACCCGGTGACGGGCAGCGGCGTGCGGGCGTACATCATCGACACCGGCATCCGGTTCGCCCACAGCGACTTCGGCGGGCGTGCGGTGACCGGGTACGACGCCATCGACGGCGGCAGCGCTGACGACTGCAACGGGCACGGCACGCACGTGGCCGGCACGGTCGGCGGCTCGTCGTACGGCGTGGCCAAGGGCGTGCAGCTGGTCGGCGTCCGGGTGCTGAACTGCTCCGGCAGCGGCACCACCGCCCAGGTCGTCGGCGGCATCGACTGGGTCACCGGCAACCACACCGCCGGGCAGCCGGCCGTGGCGAACATGAGCCTCGGCGGCGGGGCGGACACCGCGATCGACAACGCGACGGTCAACTCGATCAACGACGGCATCACCTACGCCGTCGCCGCGGGCAACGAGAACACCAACGCCTGCAACTCCTCGCCGGCCCGCGTCGCCGCCGCGATCACGGTGGGGGCCACCCAGAACAACGACGCCCGCGCGTCGTACTCGAACTACGGCTCCTGCCTGGACATCTTCGGGCCGGGCACGAACATCACCTCGGCCTGGTACACCAGCGACACCGCCACCAACACCATCAGCGGTACGTCGATGGCGACGCCGCACGTGGCCGGTGTCGCCGCGCTGGTGCTGGCCCAGAACGCCTCCTACACCCCGCAGCAGGTGCGCGACTACCTGGTCAACAACTCCACCGCCAACGTGGTGACCAGCCCGGGCACCGGCTCGCCGAACAGGCTGCTGTACGTCGTCAACGGCACGGCCACGAACGACTTCTCCGTCTCGGTCTCCCCGGCCTCCGGCTCGACCACCCCGGGCGGCTCGGTCACCACGACGGTGAACACCACGACCACCTCCGGCAGCCCGCAGACGGTGAACCTCTCGGCCAGCGGCCTGCCCAGCGGCGCGAGCGCGTCGTTCACCCCGTCGTCGGTGACCTCCGGCAGCTCGTCGAGCCTGCGGATCACCACGTCCGCGTCCACCCCGGCGGGGACCTACACCGTCACCGTCACCGGTACCGGCTCGGTGACCCGCACCGCGACGTACACCCTGACGGTCGGTTCCGGCGGCTCGTGCGCCAGCCCCGGCCAGAAGATCACCAACCCGGGCTTCGAGTCCGGCACCACCGGCTGGACGCAGACCTCCGGGGTGATCGGTCAGCACGGCGCCAGCGGCCAGCCGCCGCGGAGCGGCACCTGGAACGCCTGGCTGAACGGGTACGGCACCAGCCACACCGACTACCTGTACCAGAACGTCACGCTGCCGGCGGGCTGCACCAACTACACGTTCAGCTTCTGGCTGCACATCGACAGTGCCGAGAGCACCACGACCACCGCGTACGACACCCTCAGGGTGGAGGTGCTCAACACGTCCGGCACCGTGCTGCAGACCCTGGCCACCTACTCGAACCTGAACAAGGCGACGGGCTACAGCCAGAAGTCGTTCAGCCTGTCCTCGTACGCCGGGCAGACGATCCGGCTGCGCTGGTACGGCGTGGAGGACTCCTCGCTGCAGACCTCGTTCGTCGTCGACGACACCGCGCTCAACGTGTCCTGATCCGCGCTGACTGAACCGGCCCCCGCCCGGTCCGAAGATGTTTCGGACCGGGCGGGGGCCGCCTGGTGAACTGGCTCAGCTGACGGTCACGGAGACCGTCTTCGGCGGCTGTTGCAGCTGCCCGTAGTTGTCGACCGCCCTGATCACGACGGTATAGGCCCCCGCCGGGACCACCGGTGACGTGTAGGCGAAGTTCGACCCCGGGGAGCCCGGGCTGGTGAGGAAGGTCGAGATCCACGGCGCGGTGCCCGCGACGAACGCGCCGGAGGCGTTCATCCCCTGGCCCGCGCCGTTGACGATCTGGACCTCCACCTTGGACATGCCGACGTCGTCCACGGCGCGCCCGCTGACCACGATCCTCGACTCGGTGTAGACGGCGCCGTCGGTCGGTACGAGGAGGCTCGGCTCCAGCCGCGGGTCGAGGTCACCCGGGTACACGAGGTACCGGGCGGTGGCGCCGGAGGTCGAGCCGTCCTGCTGACCGGCGGTGTCGACCGCCCACGCCTCGACGCTGTACTCACCCTTGGTGGGCAGGTCGATCGGCAGGGTGAATGTCGTGCTCGTCGCGCCCGGCGAGGCGAGCGTGGCGTCCACCGTGGCGAAGCTGGCCGCCATGGTGCCGTTCGGCTGCACGTACCGGCCGGTGTCCAGGTCGCGCAGCGCCACCCGCACGCCCTGCACGCCATTGTCGTCGGTCGCGGTGCCGGCCAGGTCGAGGTGCAGCGCCTCGACGTTCTGGTCGACGCCGGTGAAGCTCAACAGGCCGTTCGGGAAGGTGTCGCCGGGCACCTGAGCGGTGACGGTGAGCCGGCCCAGGTTGGCCGTCGTCGTGCTCAGGCCGAGGTTGTCGGTGGCCCGCACCGCGAAGTCGTACACCCCGGGCGTGAGCGGCGCGGTGGTGTAGGACCAGTCGTACGTCGCGGCGTTCAGGTTCGTCGGCGAGATCCGGTAGAGGCCCGCGATCGCGTCGACGCCCCAGGTGCCATCGGCGGCCAGCGCCTCGCGGGTGCTGTTGTTGCGCAGGTAGATCTCCACCGACTTCAGGGTGTCGTCGTCGCCGGCGGTGCCGGAGAACGTGATCGGGCTGCCCGGCGCGACGGTGACCGGCGCGGCGGGGGTGGGCGGGGTCATCGGCACGGGCGTGCTGATGGCCACCGAGGGCGCGACACCGGTCGTCGAGACGATCCAGTCCCGGGAGTCGCCGCGCAGGTCGCTCTGGCCGGCGATGTCGATGGCGGTGGCCGTCATCTTCCAGTCGCCCTCGGTCGGCAGGGTCACCTCGAGCTGCCAGGTGGTCGAGAGCGCGCCGATGATGTCCGGATCGCCGCGAAGCGTGTTGTAGACCGGGGCGACCGTCCCGTCGTCCTGCAGGTACTGGTTGTCGGAGCGGCGGAACGAGTACGTCATCGCGCTGACGCCCTTGTCGTCGCTGGCGGTGCCGGTGGCGACGAAGGTGGTGGCGGCGACCAGGCCGGTGGCCGGGGAGGTGATCCTCGTCGCCGGCGGCAGGTCGTCGAAGCTGAAGGTCTCGATCTTCTTGATGGCCTTCGTGGCGTCGGCCTCGCCGTTGCCACCGAACGTCTTCGCCTGGACCTGGTACTCGCCGACGGGCATCGACAGCGTGAGGGACCAGGGGGTCGAGGGCGCGTTCACCGTGGCGACCGTCGCGTTGATGCTGTTGGCGGCGCCCCACGTGACGAGGTCGTCCTGCAGCCACTTGCGGGAGTTCCGGTCCTGGATCTCGATGCCGACCTTGGTGACGCCGGCCGGGGAGGTCGCCTGACCCTCCAGCGTGAACGGCTCGTTGGCCTGCCTGACCGCGCCCTCGATGGGCGTGACGATCGTCGTGTCGACCGGCGAGGGCGCCGGCACCCGGGAGAGGTCGAAGAACCCGACCCGCCCCACCGGCAGGCCGCCCTTGGTGTTGCCGTCGCCGCCGACGAAGAGACCCCGCGGGGTGGCCAGCATGGCCTTCTCCCCCTCGTACGAGCTGGAGCCCGGGTTCCACTCCAGCGCCGTGCCCGTCGCCGGGTCGAGCGCGCCGATGTGGTCACGGCGGACCACCTGGTCCCCGAGGGCGTAGCCGCTCAGGCCCTGACCCGTGCCGTACCCGACGTTGTCCAGACCCGGCCAGGGGACGTTCGAGGTCGGCGACTCCTGCCAGCTGAAGTGGCCGCCGACGTACACGGCCGTCTCGGTGATGGCGACCGAGTAGACGCTGTCGAAGTGCCGGGACACCCAGATCGGCTCGACGTGGTCGTCGCCGGCCACCGGGAACGCCATCGCGGTGTCGTTGATCGGCGGACGGTCGCCGCCCGAGCCGCTGGTGACGACGAAGTAGGAGTCGTCGGGCGCGATGTCACCGGCGAAGACCCGCTGGATCCCGCCGACGAAGGAGAGGTTGTCCTCCCACAGGCGCGTGCGCCACGGCAGGAGGGTCTTGGCGGCGGTGTCGACGAGGCCGACGCCGTAGCGGTCCTGGCCGGCGATCTGCCGACCGGTGTGCACGACCAGCAGCTTGCTGTCGTCGTGCGTCAGCTTCAACTGCTGCACGGTGAGCATGCCGCCGACACCGATGCCGCCGGACAGCGGCAGGTTGAAGCCGCTGTCCACCGCCCCCGTGGTCGGGTTGAGCGCCGCCAGCGCGGGGCGGCTCACACTGTTGATCTTCGTGAACTGGCCGCCGACGTACACCGCGGTGTTGCTGACGGCCAGCGCGGTCCCGCGCCCGTTGCCCTGCGCCGTGAACCCCGCGACCGGAGCACCGGTGACCGGGTCGAGCCGGGCGACCTTGCGCTTCGTCAGGCCACCGACGGTGTTGAACGAGCCGGCGACGTAGAGCGCCGAGCCGTCCGGCGAGGCTTCGACGGCCTCGACGGATCCGTCGAACGTCGGCCGGAAGGTAGTGTCGACCCTGCCCGTGTCGATGTCGTACGACGCCAGCGACGGCTGCGCGAGCGGCGTCTCGCCGACGTTGGCGATCGACGTGAACGAGCCGGCGACGAAGACCCGGTTCCCGATCACCTCGATGTCCGTGATCTCGCCGTCGGTGATCCTCGGTACGTCGTTGCGCGGCGTGCCGGGAACCAGCCCGGTGTGTCCCGGGACGGCCCGGGCAGCGACCGCGACCGTACGTGTGGCGGCGCCGCCTGTTCTCGCGGCATCGTCGGCGGGCCTGCCCGCAGCCGCGCTCGCAGCCGCCGGTTGGCCCAGCAACACCACCGCCCCGGCGACCAGACCCGCGACGGCGCGGCTCCGAATGTGCATCGAGACAACCCCCTGTAAACGCCCGCATCGCGTCACCGGGTCGGCTCCCGGCAACGTTCACCCGCCGACGTGCCGGAGATCACCGTAGGAGGGTCGTCCCTTTGTGGATAGTGGACTGCCAGAAACCGACTGATCGACAAGGGAAGCCCGTCCACGCGGGCCGGCCGCGCCGGTCTTGGCATCCGGGCGCGCTCCGCCGATCGGGTCGGCGCGGGACCGCCCGGAGGGCCGCCGGAAAGAGTCGAGGGACGGCGACCGGGATCGGCCGGGCCTCAGTCGGTCCCGACCATGGCGACGCCCGCCGCGGCGGCCCGGTCCAACCGGTCGTCGATGACGACCACCTCACGGCCGGCGTTGGCCAGCAGCGACGCGGCGGCCGTGGCCCGGTAGCCGGAGCTGCAGTGCACCCACACCACGCCGGGCGGCACCTCGGCGAGCCGCGCCGGCAGGTCCGGCAGCGGGACGTGCACGGCGCCGTCGACGTGGCCGGCCTTCCACTCGCTGGGCAGCCGCACGTCGAGCACCACGTCGGCGGCGGGCAGCCCGGCCGGGGCGGCCCCGGCACGGGCCGCGGCCAGCGCCGGGAAGTCGGCCAGCCGCAGTTCGCGCCGCTGCGCGGGGTCCGCGGCCCACTCGTCGGCGCCGCCGGTGGCCTGGGCGGCGGGCCGGTCGATGCCGATGCGGACCAGTTCGCGCTGGGCGTCGGCCACCTGGTCCGGCGTCTCGGCGAGCAGGGTGACCGGGGTCCCCCAGTCGATCAGCCAGCCGAGCCACGTCGACATCGGCCCGTCCAGGCCGAGGCTGACCGTGCCGGCCAGGTGCGCGGCCGCGTACGCCTTGCGGTGCCGCAGGTCGACCACCCACTCCCCCGCGGCGATCCGCTCGCGCAACTGGCCGGCGTCGGCCCGGGTGACGGGGGTGAGGTCGACCGGCGCGGCTCCGGCGGCGTTCACCACGCCCACGTGCGCGTAGTACGCCGGGTACGCGTCCAGGCCGGCCAGCGTCTGCGTGACGAACTCGTCGGCGGCGAGCCGGAGCACCGGGTTGGCCTCCCGCTCCCGACCGATCGTCGACTCCGCCACGTCCGCCTGGCCGGCCGCGCAGAAGCTGCCGAACCCGTGGGTGGGCCACACCTGCGTGCCGTCGGGCAGCAGGTCGGCCAGCCGCCGCGCCGAGGCGTGCTGCCGCCGCGCCAGCTCGCGGGTGTGCCGCCGCCCGAGCAGGTCGGTGCGGCCGGTGCTGCCGAACAGCAGCGACCCGCCGGTGAACACGCCCACCGGGGACCAGCCGTCGTCGCCGGCCTCGTCGAGGACGTACGACAGGTGGTGGAAGGTGTGTCCCGCCGTGGCGACCGCCCGCAGCCGCAGCGTGTCCCCGACGGGCACCTCGTCGCCGTCGGCCACCGGCGTCCGGTCGAAGCCGACCTCGTCGGCCGCCGCCACCAGGTACGCCGCGCCGCTGACCCGGGCCAGTTCGAGCCCACCGGAGACGTAGTCGTTGTGCAGGTGCGTCTCCACCACGTGCGTGACCCGGACCCCCCTGTCCCCGGCCAGGTGGAGGACCCGGTCGATGTCACGCTGGGGGTCGACGACCACCGCCACGCGCCCGTCCGAGGCGAGGTAGCTGCGGTCCCCCAGCGAGGACGTCTCGATGACGGACACCTCGACTGCCACGACGCGCTCCCTTCCACCCGGCCTGGCCCGACGACCGCTTCGTCCCCTCCTGCCGGGGTTACCCGCCCTCCCCGCGGCTAACCGGATCACCGCACCCAGCCCGGCGAGCGACCCGAGCGGCGTGCGGTCGGGCAGAGCGCCGTGGGCCACCCGTCAGCGCGCGTCTCGTGGCGTCCCGTGTCCCGGTCAGCGGCGGGTGCTGGGGCGGATCGCCCGCCCCGCGTCGACCGCGGGACGCGGACGGGGCAGGGCGGGGTCGGCCCGTCCGGTCAGCGTGCGCCACAGGAACTCCAGCATCAGCGCCGAGACGAAGGCACGCTGCTCGTTGTTGGAGGCGCCACCGTGCCCGCCTTCGACGTTCTCGTAGTACGACACGTCGTGGCCGTGCTCGCGCAGCCGGGCCGCCAGTTTGCGCGCGTGCCCCGGGTGTACGCGGTCGTCGCGGGTCGAGGTGACGATCAGGGCCGGCGGGTACGGCCGCCCGCCGCGGACGTTGTGGTACGGCGAGTACTCCCGCAGGTAGGCCCAGTCGGCCTCCCGGTCGGGGTCGCCGTACTCGGCCATCCACGAGGCGCCGGCCAGCAGCCGATGGTACCGGCGCATGTCCGTCAGCGGCACCCGGGCGACGACCGCCCCGAACAGCTCCGGACAGCGGGTCAGCATCACCGCCGTCAGCAGCCCGCCGTTGCTGCCGCCGACGATGCCCAGCCGCCCCGGCGTGGTGATCCCCCGGGTCACCAGGTCGGCCGAGACCGCCGCGAAGTCCTCGTACGCCCGGGGTCGGTTCTCCCGCAGGGCGGCGCGGTGCCACCTCGGGCCGTACTCGCCGCCGCCACGGATGTTCGCCACGGCGTACGTGCCGCCCCGGGCGAGCCACCCCCGACCGATGACCCCGTCGTAGTGCGGGAGCAGGCAGTGCTCGAACCCGCCGTACCCGGTCAGCAGCGTCGGCCCGCCGCCCGCGGCCGGATCCCCCACCACGAAGTACGGCACCCGCGTGCCGTCGGCGGAGGTGGCGAAGAACTGGCGTACGGTCAGGCCGTCCGCGTCGAAGAACGCGGGCTCCCGCTTGAGGGTCTCGACGGGGCCGCCGACCTGGCCGAGCCGCAGCGTGCCCGGCTGGAGGAACCCGTCCGAGGCGAGCAGGTACGCGTCGCCGTGGTCCGGGTCGGTCTCCAGGATTCGACTGTGGTCGAACTCCGGCGTCCCCGCCAGCGGCTCCCGGCGCCAACCGGTCTCGCCCGGCGTCAGCACCTCCAGCCGGCTGCGCACATCGGCAAGGGTGGCCAGGATCAGGTGATGGCGGGTCCAGGCGTGGTAGCTCAGCGCCGTGCGGTCGTCCGGGCGGAACAGCACCGTCAACTCCCGCACGCCGGCGAGGAACGCGTCGAACCGGGCCGCCAGCAGAGCGCCCGCGGGATGGGTCACCCCGCCGACCGCCCACGGCGAGCGCAGGCGGATCAGCAGCCACTCCCGGCGTACGTCCCACTGGGCGTCCTCGGGCACCGCGATCCGGATCCGCTCGCCCGCCTCGGTCAGCAGGTGCTCCTCCGTGCGGAAGAAGTCCAGGCGGCGGCCGACGAAGTCGCGCCGGAAACCGGGCGTCGGGTCGTGCCAGGCGTGCACCTCGACGTCGTCCGTCTGCCCCTCGTAGACGGTCTCGGCCTCGGACAGCGGCGTGCCCCGCCGCCACCGCTTGACGACGCGGGGATACCCGGAGGAGGTCAGCGAGCCGGGGCCGAAGTCGGTGCCGACGTAGACGTGGTCGGCGTCGATCCAGCGGACGTGGCTCTTCGCCTCGGCCAGCGTGAAACCGTCCCGGACGAAGGCGCGACGGGCCAGGTCGAACTCGCGCACCACCGCGGCGTCGGCGCCACCGCGGGACAGGCTGATCAGGCAGCGCCCGTGGCCGGGGCGCAGCACGGTCACCGCCTGCCAGACCCAGTTCTCGCCCTCCTCGGCGGCCAGTGCGTCGACGTCGAGCAGCACGTCCCACTCCGGCTCGCGGCGGCGGTACTGGTCGAGCGTCGTCCGCCGCCACAGCCCGCGCGGGTGGGCCGCGTCGGTCCAGAAGTCGTAGTAGTGGCCGTCCCCGTACCAGCGCGGAACAGGAATGCGGTCGTCGGCGTCGAGCACCCGCCGGATCTCGGCCCGCAGGCCGGCGAACGCCTCGCCGCCGCTCAGCGCGGCGACGGTCTCGGCGTTGCGCTCGCGCACCCAGCCGGCGGCGTCCGCGCCGTCGATGTCCTCCAGCCAGCGGTACGGGTCGTCGCCTCCGTTGAGTGTTGCCACCTGGCAACTATCCCCGACGGCCCGGCCGCAGGAATCCCCGAACGGTGTCGGCTTGGCGACCCTCCGTACCGGTCTCCGCCGTTCCGACGGCCGACCGGCGGGCCCGGACGGCGGAGCACCCGGCCAGGGCGTACCGGCGCGGGGCGCCGGAGGCGTGGCGGGCCTCCCGCACAGGCCCCTCGCCGTCCTGTCGCAAACTCGACAACGGATTCGGCCGCTCACCGCCCACACTCGCCCCTTCAGCGGGCCACAGTGGCTTTGACCTGGGTATATGTTTGAACCAGGCGGGCCGGCCCCGCAGGCTTGCCGGACAGCTGCCGTGACGGGCAGCGGTCACGGCAGGACCGCCGCCGGTCGACGCCCGCACCGCATGGCGACAGAGGGGAGAGCGCCATGGGGATCAGGAAGCGGAGCCGTGACCGCGGGCCGGCCGCCGCCGGCCCGACGCGTCGCCTCCGGACGAGCGGGCCCGAACCACGACCATGACCACCGAGCAGGCGCCCGGCTCTCCGCAGTGGGCGCAGATCCTGATCTCCGCGCTCGGGCTGCTCGGCGGCGCCGGCGGCCTGAGCGTGCTCGCCACCGTCCTCGTGCAACGACGCAAGCTGCGAGCGGACGCCGCCGGCGCGCTGACCGAGGTGGCACTGACGCTGGTGCAGCCGCTGCGGTCCCGGGTGGCCGAGCTGGAGGCCGAGGCCCTGGAGGTCAGGGAGCAGATGGCGGCGTCACAGCGCGAGATCCAACGCCTGCGCGCCACGGTCTGGGAGCTGACCCGGACACTCGAACGGTGGCGCGCCGCCATCATGGCACCGCACGCGACGGTGCAGCGGATCCGGCTCGCGGTCGCCGATGAGGACCGCCACCCCCACCCCCCGCGCGACCCCACCGGCCAGCATCCCGACGACGACAGGACGGACTGAGGCCCGACGGACGAGCGCTCCTCCGCCGGGCGATCCCCCGCAGACCCCGACACCCCGCACCGGGAGGGATCCATGAAAGCGTTCGCCACGAGGTACGGCAAGGCCATCGCGTCGGCCCTGTTCTTCGTCCTCACCGCCCTGTACGCCAAACTCTCCGGCGACAATCACCTCGACCCCGAGGAGTGGGTGGCCGTCGCGATCGCCGCCGTCAACGCCGTGGGCGTGTACCTGGTGCCGCTCGCCCCGGAGTACCCGTGGGCCAAGTCGGCCGTGGCCGCGCTGCTGGCCGTACTCCAGGTCCTCGCCACGGTGATCCTCGGCGGGCTCGACCCCGACGAGTGGATCCTGATCGTGCTGGCGGTACTGCAGGGGCTGGGCGTGGCCGCCGCGCCGGCGGTGTCGGACAACGGGGTCGCCGGCGACTCCCTCGTCGGAGGCCCGCGCCTGCCCCGATCCCCCAGCCCCGGCCAGCCCTGACCGCCCGGCTCGCCGGCAGGTCGGATCGGCCGGCGCGGGTGCCGCCCGCGCCGGCCGGTCCGGGTGCGACGGTGCTCAGCACCAGCCGTTGATCGGGCCCGAGCTGCCGGTCCACATGTAGGCGTCGGTGACCCAACTGCCGTCGGTCAGCCTGTTCCACAGCGAGGTGGTGCCCCACCGTCCGCTGTGCGTGGTGCCGTTGGCCGAGCAGGCGACCGTCACGGTGGCGCCGTCGGCGACCGAGCCGGCGATCGCGTAGCCCGTGCCGGGGCCGGTGCGCCGGTTGACGGATCCGCCGCCGTTGGAGTCGATGACGCCCTGGTTCAGCCCGAGCGCGCCGTAGTTGTACAGCGCCCCGCCGACGTTGACCCACGTGGAGCCGTGCAGCGCGTACCCCTGGTAGGTGCCGCTGCCCGGCATGATGACCCACTTGCCGAGGTTGTGGCCGCGCATCGGCACGTACACGTTGTTCTGCCGCAGGGCGAAGTGCACGTGCCGGCCGTTGGCCGCGCCGCCGCAGGTGACGTCGGTACCGGTGTCGCCGAGGTAGGCGCCCTCACCGACGCCGGCTCCGTTGACGTTGATGTTGTTCCACAGGTGGTAGTAGTCGGTGGCGTAGCCGCGGTCGTGGATGACCCGGATCCAGCCCCGGCACATCGTGTAGGCCGTGCCGCCGCGCGCGGCCAGCACCCGCTGGTCGCCGCCGGCGAGGTCGATGGAGCTCCACGGCGAGTCGCTGCCCGCCCAGCCGTGCGGGCCGCCGCTGAAGTACCACGACTGGCCCACGCCGTACGGCAGCCGCATGCCGGTGCGGTAGTCGCCGTTCGCGTACATCGGGCTGGGCGTGGTGAAGACGCCCCGCTCCTGCTGTGACACCACGGTGGACGGGGCGGCCTCGGCGAGACCGGCGAAGGCCCCCTCGCCGTCGAAGCCGACCCGCCAGCCGGCACGCTCGCGGTGGGCGACGAACACCCAGCCGGCCGGGTACATCCCCTCCTCGTGCGGGGCGAGGATGACGGCCGTACCGAAGGCCCACTGCTGGCCGTCCCGCCGGCTGATCGTGACGCGGGTGTCGTCCGCCTCGGCGGCCCGCAGCCGCGTGTCGGCGGCGTTCGCCGCCTGGTCGAGCAGCTTGGCGGTCACCGCCGCCGTGACGCCACCGGCGGACGGCGCCGGGGCGGGGGCCCCGCTCGGCGCCGCGACGGCGGTGGCGGGAACGGCCAGGACGAACGCCGCGGCCAGCGCCACGACGCAGGCCCGTCCGCGGGAATGACTCTTGGACACAGCCACCTCCAAGGGATAGATGATTATCCATAACAGGTGACGCAGCACAGTATCCGTAACGTCGACGTTTGTCCATGCGCTACCAGGCAGGCCGGACGATGCCCTCTCCGCCGCCACGGCGGATCACCAGTCGCGGTGGTGGCAGGCGCCGGCAGAGGCGGGGGCCGCTCCCCGCCAGAACCCGGTCAGGCCGGGCTGATGTGCGCCGCGAGGACGCGCCAGCCGCGCTCGCCGTCGTGGACCCACGTGCGCGTGTACCGCAGCCTCGCCGCGAACGACGAGCCGCCGAACGTTCCCTTCACCTCAGCCAGCAGGAACGTCGCCCCGGTCGTCCCCTCGGCGACCAGCGCCAGGTCCTCCTCGGCGAGGCTGTCGACGACCGACGTCCCGCTACGGTAGGCGTCCAGGTCGTCCTGCTTGGTGTACCGGGCACCGTCGGGGCCGATCGCGATCAGGTGGTCGTCGAGCAGGCGGTCGAGCGCCGCCACGTCCCCGGCCCGCTGCGCGGCCTGCAGGTGACGCTCGGCGACGAGCAGTTCGGCCTCGAGTTCGCTGTCCGGCATCCCGCCTCCTGATCACGCGCCGCACCCAGTCTGTCGCGTCGCCGTCTCCGGCGCTGTCACATCGCGCCGGTTCACCCGGCAAGACCCGGCCGGGCCGGCAACGTCACCGCACCGGACACGGCCCGGTGCGGTGATCCGCAGCGGCGCCAGGCCCGCCCCCGCGTGCCGGGCTGGTCGCGTTCTTCCTGGTCTCCTCGCTGGGCCTGGCCACCATCGGACTCGACCTGATCGGCATCGGCCCCACCCAGATCGCCGCCAGGCTCAGTGGCCAGCGCGACGGGGCGGCGCTGCTCGCCGCGTACGCCACCGACATCGGGATCTGGCTCATCAGCCTGCTCGTCATCGGCCTGATGATCCTCGGCTTCCGGGCGTACCGGTCGGCCGAGACCCGACGCGTCGTCGCGGTCCTGTGGGACCTGGGCACCTTCTGGCCGCGCACCGTCCATCCGTTCGCGCCGCCCTGCTACGCCGCCCGCGCCGTACCCGAGCTGGCCAAGCGGGTGTCCGCCCTCGCCGCGCACGGGCCGGTGGTCATCTCCGGGCACAGCCACGGCTCGGTCCTGGCCGCGGCCACCGTCCTGCAACTGCCGCGGGCCGTCCTGCCCAGGGTGGCGCTGCTGACCCACGGCTGCCCGCTGCACCGCGTCTATGCCCGCCTCTACCCCGCCTACCTCGGCCAACCGACGCTGTGCGACCTGGGCGAACGGCTCGACTGGCGGTGGCGCAACCTCTGGCCGGCACACCGACCCGATCGGCGGCCCCGTCTTCGGCCACGACCCGGCCGAGTGGTCGTCGCGCGGCGCGCCGGCGGCCGCTTCGGTCGACGTACGGCTCCGCGACCCCCGCGCCGTCACCATCGACCCGGCGGACACGGTGCCGCCGCCGGTCGAGCGCCACTGGCCGTACCACACGGATCCGCAGTACCAGGCGGCCGTCCAGGAACTGGTCGACCGGACCCGCTGACCGCGACCGGCCGGGCGCGGTCAGCGGGGCGCGGTCAGCGGGGCACGACGGTCAGCCGGCGAGCACCCGGTGCAGGCGGCGCGCCTCCGTCACCACCCGGCCCGTCCCGCCCCGCCCGGCCGCCTCGGCCAGCCCCGCCACGTCCAACCGGACGCCCGTGCTCGTCGCCGTCTCCGTGGCCAGGGTCAACAGGTCCGGCAGACCCCGCGGTGGCGTGCCGGCGGCGAGCATCGGCGGCAGCGCAGCGGCCAGCAACCGCCACACGCTCAGCGGCGCGCCGGCCGCAGCCGCGTCCCGCAGCGGCTCGATCGCCCGGGACAGCTTCACCGACTGCCCGGCCACCAGCCGGCCCAGGTGCCCGCCCACGCCGGCGGCGTCGAGCCGGCCGGCCGCGGCGAGCCCGAGCAGGGCGTCGAGCGCGGCGACGCGGTCGTGACCGTGGCGGGCGCCGAGACCGTAGGCGAGCGCGAGGTCGAGGGCCGGCCCGCCGGGGCCGGCGGACTCGGCGAGCAGGGGCAGCACCGCCGCGCCGTCACGCTGGTCCATGTCGGCGGTGGCGGCCACCCCCGGCAGCGCGTACGCGGCCACCACGCCCGGGTGGCCGGGCAGCACCGACGGCCACAGCCGCGCCCAGCCGGAGTATCCGACCCCGATCGGCGCCGGTTCGACGGTCAACAGGCCGTGCCGGTCGTCGTACCCGGCGGGCGGCCGCAGTTCCACCACGACGCGCTGCGCCGGCAGGCTGTCGTACTCCCAGTCGTACCCGCTCCGGCGGGCCCGGCGTTCGACGGTCGTCACCCGGGCGACCGGCTGCGGGAACCCGCCGGCGCGCAGCCAGGCGGCCAGGCGGTCGCCGGCCGGCGTACCGAGCGCCTCGGCCTTGCCGGCCACCGCCTCGTCCGCGTCGGCGGGCAGGCGCAGCAGCGCCTGGCTGAGGTCCCAGTGCCAGGGCGCCGTGTCGCCGAGCGCGGCGAGCCGCTCCACCAGCGCGAGCGGGTCGAGCCCGCCGTCGGCCGAGGTGGGCGCGGCGAGCAGGCCGGGACGGCCCGGGACGCCGAGGTGGTGGCCGATCTCGGCGAGCCGAGCCCGCAGCAGCCGGTGCGGTGCCGGCACCCGGGGGTCGGTGGTGGCCAGCGCCGGTTCCGCCGCCGGGCGGGCGGTGCGCCGGACGGCGGCGAGCAGCGCGCTCCACCGGCCGCGTCGCGCCGGGTTCTGCATCCCGACGGTGGCCGCGACCAGGTCGACCACGTCGCCGCACAGGCAGCACGGGTCGTAGTGGTGCTCGCCGTGCCAGGACCAGTGCCGGCGGTCGACGACCGCGCCGAGCGCGTCGCGCACCCGCGGACCGTCGCTCGCCGCGAGCCGGACCAGCCCGTCGAGGATGCGCTCCAGCGGCTCGCCGTTCCACGGCGAGCCGAACAGCGCGGCGACCTCCTCGGCGAGCTCGTCGGCCCGGTCCGGGTGCCGGCGGGCCAGCCGGTCCAGCCAGGTGAGCTGGCCGCGCACCAGGGCCTTGTCGGGCCGCAGCAGCACCTCGCGGGACGCGGGGACGATAGGAGACCCCTCCGACATGCCACGGAGCGACGGTGGCGGCAGGGCGGACGCCTGGGGCGCGGGCGGAACTCTTCGACGCCCACGCCAACACCTGGCCGTGAGTCCGGGGCACCCACCGCGACGCGACAGCACGGCGGGGCCGGCCCTCGACGGAGAGCCGGCCCCGGTCTCGCGCGACGGTGGTCAGTAGCGGGACCACTTCTGGTTCGCGCCGCCCGTGCAGTCCCACAACTGCAGCTTGCCGCCGTTGGTGGCAACCCAGTCCCGCACGTCGACGCACCGGTTGGCGTTGAGGTTCACCAGGTCACCCGCGGCGTTGAGGGTGAAGCGCTGCGCCGGGTTGCCGTTGCAGGTGACGAGGTTGACCTCCGTGCCGTTGGCGGTACCGGCCCAGGCCGGATCCATGCACTTGCCCATCGCCCGGATCGTGCCGTCGGAGGCGAACGTCCACGCCTGCGCGGCGGTGGTGTTGCAGTCCCAGATCTGCAGCTTCGCGCCGTCCACGGGGTTCGCGCCGGGGATGTCGATGCAACGGCCGCTGTGCGCTCCCCGCAGCCGGGTCGTGGTGCCGGGATCGCCGCCGGAGGTGTAGCCGGAGACCCGGACGTAGTCGACCAGCATCTGCTGCGGGAACTGGGTGGTGGCGTCGGGGTAGCCGGGCCAGTAGCCGCCGACGGCCACGTTGAGGATCATGAAGAACGGGTGGTCGAACACCCACCGGTTGCCGCCGAGCCGGCCCGGATCCACCCGGAAGTACTCGACGCCGTCGAGGAACCAGATGATCGAGTTCGGCTCCCAGTCCACCCGGTAGGTGTGGAAGCCGTCCGCGAGCGGGGCGCCGATCGTACGGCTGCCGCCGATGCCGCCCGCGCCGGAGTAGCCCGGGCCGTGGATGGTGCCGTGGACGGTGTTCGGCTCGCGGCCGATGTTCTCCATGATGTCGATCTCACCCGAGTTGGGCCAGCCGACGCTGCCGATGTCGTTGCCGAGCATCCAGAACGCCGGCCAGATGCCCTGCCCGCGGGGGATCTTGATGCGGGCCTCGAAGCGACCGTACGCCTGGGTGAACGTCGCGGCCGTCAACAGCCGCGCCGAGGTGTACTCGCACCGGCCGTAGTGGCACTGGTAGTTGTTCGGGTTCTCCCGGCGCGCCGTGATGACCAGGTTGCCCTGGCCGTCGTGCACGGCGTTGCTCGTGCTGTTGGTGTAGTACTGCAACTCGTTGTTGCCCCAGCCGTGGCCGCCGATGTCGAACCGCCACCTGCCCTGGTCCACGGGCGTGCCGGCGGGCGCGTTGAACTCGTCCTGCCAGGTGATGCCGCCGATCGCCGCCTGGGCCGGGTCGGCCCGCCCGGGCCCGACCAGGGCGACGGTGAGGGTGACCAGCGTGATCGCGGCCAGGGCGAGCGCACGGCGGAGGGGTCTTGTTCCGTTCATCGGGTCTCCTTGCGCGAGGGGTGGGGGCGGCGCCGGGGCCGGCCATCGACGCAGAGAGCGCTCTCTTAGCGAAGTGTGTCGATATTACGGGAATCTGTCAAGACTGTTACCAGTTCACCCCATGCACGTCGGGGCGCCGGCGGCCGAACCGCCGGCGCCCCGACCCGGGACCGGGCGGGTCAGCCGTCCAGCCGCCGGACCATGTTCATGATCGTCTCCACCTGCGCGCCACCCTTGATCGGGTAGTTGGTCGCACCGAGGTAGCCCCACCAGTCCCAGCACCCGTTCGGGTTCACACCGGACGAGATGGCCTGCGGGTAGAGGACGATCAGGTTGTTGGTGTCGGCGTACTGGTTGAGGTTGGCCCGGTCGACGAAGGCCGTGCCGACCCTCGCGTACCCCTGGGCGCAGCCGTGCAGCGCGACCAGCAGCCGGCACGACTGCCCGGCGGCGCAGGCCGACGGCACGTACGCGAAGCCGCTGGCGTCCATGCTCAGGCCGTTGGCGAAGCCGTTCACCGCGAACGTGTTCTGGCTGAACCTGATCAGCGTGCCGCCGAGCGGGCCGGTGTTGGGCGCCCGCACGCTGCCGAGCAGCTTGCCCAGGAACGCCCCCTGCGGGTCGGTGCCGCAGTCGTTGAGGAACGGCGACGCGGTCGCGGTGCAGCCGGCCGTGCCGTACGGCGTGACCCAGGCGTGGCCGGCGGAGCCGGCGCTGTCGTACCGGACGCTGGCGCCGAAGCGCTGGTAGTAGCTGACCAGGTCGTCGGTGACCGACTTCTTCACGACGGTGTCGCTGTTGCCGTGGTAGACGTACACGGGCTGGCCGGACAGGTTCCCGACGCCGTCGATCCAGCCGTACGACGCCCAGGTGCGGGTGTATGCCTCCAGGTTCGACACGTACGTCGGGTAGATGTTGTCGCCGCAGGCGTACAGCGCCTGGCTGACGGTGTTCTGCGCGCAGTAGTACGGCCCGGCGGCGAAGACCGCGGCACCCCGGACGCGCGCGGAGTAGGCGACCTGGAGCTGGGTCGCCATGTAGCCGCCGGAGGAGACCCCGGCGACGTAGACGCTGGACACGTTGTACGTGCCGAGCGATCCGGAGACCGGCGTCTTCGTGTACGGCGTGCCGGCGGCGTGGGCCGCGGCGCCCGACGACACGACCACCGCCAGCGCCACCGCGACGGCGGCGACGGCTCTCGACAGTGCCCGCATGGCATCCTCCCGTCCACGTCGGCGACCGCGCCGACGCGCGACGACGCTACCGTGACATAGACCACAGCAGATATCCGTGGAATCGACACCTACGGCCCGGCCGGCGTGGCGGCGACAACCACCCCGACCGGCGCGGGCGCCGCGCGACACCGGCGGGCGGCCGAGCCGGGCTCGGCGCCCGTCGGTGTCGGTCGTCAGCTGGAGATGTTCCGTACAGTGTTGTACAGGCTCGCGCCTTCTCGGGTATCGGTGGTGGCAACCCACGAAAATCGCCGACGGCCCGCTCACCGGGCAGGCGCCACCGGCGGATTCCTGAATTCATCCGAGCGGAGCCTGTCCGCACAGGGCTGCGGTTGACGCCGAGCCCCGCCCGCCCCGCGCCATACGTGCCGGTCCGCGTGTCCTGGACCGCGGATCCCGATGCTGCCATCCCTGCCTCGTGGTGCACACCTCGGGACAGCTCCCGCTCCGGGCCGGCCGGCTGCTTCAACGGGGCAAGTTCGGCCGGGAAGTGACGCTGAAGAGTGCCACAGTTTGGAGAGGATCCGTGGGGGAAAGCCCGGCGCGGCGATCCTCGGCGGCATGCAGGTCAGCAAGCGCGGGGCCTCTCGAACCGGGTGATACCCGGCAAATGTCGTCGGATGCCCAGGCAAACGACATGCCGGTCCCGACCAGAGGCGGGATCTGTGGCTCTGTGATCGGTTGAGGTTGGAGCGCGGTACCAGGAAGACAAGTGCCAGGAGGCGACTGGAGATGCGAGCGCTGGTTTATCACGGTTCGGGCCGCAAGAGCTGGGACGAAGTCCCGGACCCGACAATTCAGCAGGACACCGATGCCATCGTCCGGGTGGACGCGTCAACCATCTGTGGCACCGATATGCACATCCTCAAGGGGGACGTGCCGACGGTCACGGAGGGGCGGGTCCTGGGCCACGAGGCCGTCGGCACCGTGGTCGAGGTCGGCGCCGGTGTGAAGAACGTGAGCGTGGGTGACCGGATCCTCGTGTCCTGCATCACCGCCTGTGGCCGCTGCCGGTTCTGCCGTGGCAGCCGCTACGGGCAGTGCGTGGGTGGGGGTGGTTGGATCCTTGGCCACCGCGTCGACGGAACCCAGGCCGAGTACGTACGGGTGCCGTTCGCCGACAACTCGACCTATCACCTGCCGGCCGGGGTCAGCGACGAACAGGCCCTCATGCTCGCGGACATCCTCCCGACCGGGTACGAGGTCGGCGCGCTCAACGGTGCCGTCCGTCCGGCTGACACCGTTGCGGTCGTCGGGGCCGGCCCGATCGGACTGGCCGCGATTATCGGTGCGAAGCTCTTCACGCCGAGCCATGTGGTCGCAATCGATCGCGCCTCCGAACGGCTCGAGGCGGCCAAGCAGTTCGGCGTGGACGTGGTGGTCAACAGCAGCGGCGAGGACCCGGTCGCTGAGCTGATGCGGCTCACGGACGGGCTCGGCGCAGACGTCGCCATCGAGGCGGTCGGGATCCCCGAGACGTTCGAGCTGTGTACCCGCCTGGTACGTCCCGGTGGACGGCTGGCCAACATCGGCGTGCACGGCAAGCCGGCGACACTGCACCTGGAAGAACTCTGGAACAGGGACATCACGATCACGACCGGCCTGGTCGACACGTACTCGACCCCTACGCTGCTCAAGCTGGTCTCCACGAACCAGATCGACTCGGCCCGGCTCATCACCCACCGCTTCGCGCTCGGCGAGTTCATGCAGGCCTACGACGTCTTCGCGCGGGCCAGCGAAACCGGCGCGCTCAAGGTCGTCCTCAGCCGTTGACGTTCTCTCCGCCCTAGCTGCGACGTGCAGTGGCCACGAGGTCTCCGGTCTGAAGTTCTTCTTGGTCGATGAACTACCTACCGGAGACCTCTTCACTTACCGATCAACGACACACCACAGCCGCACCCACCAGCGCACCCACCTTTGAAACGCGGCCTAGCCCGCTGTCGCGCTCGCGTGGCCCACCGTTCCGGGAATGCTATGCAGCTCGATCCGGCCGGTCGAGCCGGACGGTGCAGTCAGCGCGGCGGTTTTCCCGGGACACCCCCCGGTTCGGGTGATATCGGCTGGTCAGGGTCAACGACATTCCTTCGCCTGGCTTTGTTTCCGCTCCCGACCGGCTCCGGAGAGCCAGCGTCCCCGGGTCGGGCGGGCGCCCGTACTATTCGGTGCAGTCGACGACCAGGGGGTCGAACTCCGTCACGCTGCCGCCCCAGGCGCGGCTCGTTCGTGGAGAGGTCGGAGTCATGCGTCTTCATGTGGGATGCCCGATGTGGGCGCACAAGTCCTGGCAGGGCCGTCTTCTGGCGCACCCGCTCCCCGCTCACGAGCGCCTGCGGCACTACGCCGGCTGGTGCAACGCCGTCGAGGGCAACACCACCTTCTACGCCACTCCGCCCAGGGAAACCGTGGCGTCGTGGGCGCAGCAGACCGACCCCGACTTCCGGTTCGTGATCAAGCTGCCGAAGCCCGTCACGCACGAGCGTCGCCTCACCGACGTCGACGAGCCGCTGCGCGTCTTCCTGGACGCGATCGAGCCCCTCGGCCCGCGGGCCCACGCCCTGTGGATCCAACTGCCGGGATCGTTCGCCCCCTCCGACGTGCCCACGCTGGCCCGCTTCCTGCGCCGGCTGCCGGAGTCCCACCGGTACGCCGTGGAGGTCCGCCATCCCGCGTTCTTCGACGACCCCCGCTCGGCGCGACTCCTGGAGGGCGTGCTCTCCGCCGTGGCCGCCGAGTGGGTGCCGTTCGACACCACCGCGTTCTTCCGGACCCCGCCGACCAGCGACGCGGAACGCGACGCCTGGATCAAGAAGCCACGCCTGCCCCGGCGATCCGTCGCGCTGACCGACCGGCCGCTCGTCCGCTACCTCGGCCGCGACGACACCGCGCTGACCGTCGGGGGCTGGCAGCACTGGGTCGACGTCGTCGCCGGGTGGCTGCGCGAGGGACGCTCGCCGACCGTGTTCATCCATACCCCGGACAACGCCGACGCGCCGGTGCTCGCCCGCCGCTTCCACGACGAGGTACGGGCCCGCGTACCCGGAGTCGAGCCGCTGCCCGAGCCGATCCCGGCCGAGCCCCTGACCCTCTTCTGACCCTCGTCGCCTGTCCGGGAATCCGCCGGACAACACGGAAGGTAGGACACCAACCGTTCCAGGGCGCGCGGGCAAGCGCCGCCCGACGAAGAGGGCATTCGAAGTGGCTGATGGCCCTGGAAATGCTCGACGAACTGGCAGGCTGGGGCCTGCGTCCTCCGCTGCTGACCGCCGATGCCGGCTACGGCCAGGTCGCCGAGTTCCGTCAGGGCCTGACCGAACGCGGCATCCCCTACATCGTGGCGACCACGTCGTCCACCACCGCTCAACCCGGCGACGCCCAACCCGTCGAGGTCCCCTACGCCGGCGTCGGCAAGTACCCCACACCGAAGTACCCGCAGCCGGCCCGCAGCCTGAAGGACCTCGCCCTCGCCCACGGCGCCGACGCGGCACACCTGGTGCGCTGGCGTGCCCGGCTACCCACACCCGACCGCACCCCGCCCGGCCCGCCGGTGAACTGTCCAGGCACTTCTTCGCCCTGCGGGTGCGTCCCGCCGGCCGGGTGATACGCCACGGACCCCACCGCGGCGACGACGGTGTCCTGCCCGACTGCTGGCTGCTCGTGCAGTGGCCTCCCGGCCAGGACGAACCCAGCGACTACTGGCTGTCCGACCTACCCGCCGACACGCCCTTGACCGAGCTGGTACGCCTGACCAAGAGCCGCTGGCGAGTCGAGCACGACTACCGCGAACTCAAAACCGCCCTCGGACTGGACCACTTCGAAGGACGATCCTGGATCGGCTGGCACCGCCACGTCACCCTCGCCGCAGCCGCCCAACTGTTCCTCACCCAACTACGGCTGACACGCCCAAAAGCAGCGGGGCGCTCCCGATCGAAGGACCTTCTGCCGAGCGGCGCCGTCGTCGCCGCTGCCAGCGGCATCATGGCGTCACAGGCTGGTGACCACCGCCAGTCCGTCGCGAGTTGGTCAGCGGGGGTGTGCAACGTGCAGGGTGTGGCTGTCGCGCCGGTGGATGTCGGCGCAGTGATGCCAGGTCCGGCGGAGCGTGTTTGAGACCATGACTAGCACCCAGGCAGCGGTCGTGGTCGGCGCGGACGGCTCTGACAATGCACTCCGCGCCGTACGCTACGCTGCCCGGGAAGCCGCCCGGGGACACCGGCCCCTGCGCATCGTGCACGCCTTCATCTGGCCCCTGTTCCACGTGCCCCTCGGCCGCCCCGACACCGGGCCGCCCGAGGCCGGCCTAAGCAACCAGGCCCAACACATCGCCGACCAAGCCGCTGACACCGCGACGACAGCAGAGCCTGGCATCGACGTCACCCGCGCCGTCGTTACCGGCACTCCCGCTCAGGTGCTCACCGCCGAGTCCCGCGCCGCCGCCATGATCGTCGTCGGCGACCGCGGCCTCGGCGGCTTCACTGGCCTGCTCGTCGGGTCCGTCGCAGTCCAGACCACCACCCATGCCGCCTGCCCCGTCCTCGTCGTCAAAGGCGCCACCGATCGCACCGGCCCTGTTGTCGTCGGCGTCGACGGCTCCAGCCGCAGCCAACAGGCCATCGACTACGCCTTTGCCGCAGCAGCCTCGCGCCAGGCATCCCTGCGCGCCGTACACGCCCGGCAACCAGGCGGTTACATCGGCGACGAGCGGCACCGCGATGCCGAACCTCGCATTCTCACCGAATCCCTAGTGCTGTGTCCACTAACGTTCACCGGATTCCCGGTGGGTTGTTGTGGATCCTCGCTTGTTGGGCGAGCGACTCCCCACCGGTTGGTGGGGCGGGCCACAGCGGGCCATCTTGATCCTCGCGCCGCGCTGGGGTGGGCGGCGGGGGTCACGTCGGGACCGGCTGGTGCCGGGGAGGTGCCGGCCGGCTCGACGGTGCGTGACCACCCCGGGTAGCACCACGGTTGTGGGGGTGGTGGGTCCGCCGCCCGGGGTGCGGGTGGCGATGCTGGCCGCGGCGATGAGGTCGCGGTGGCCGGAGAACTGGCAGTGCGGGCAGGTCAGGGTCCGCCCACGCGGCTTCGGCACACGCCGGCGGCAGGTGGGGCAGGTGGAGGAGGTGCCACGCTCGTCGACGAGGTGGACGGTGATGCCGGCGAGGGTGGCCTTGTCGGTCAGGATCTGCAACAGTCGGCCGATCTGCCACTGCCGCAGCCGCAGGTTGTGCCGCCGTCCGGCTGGTAGGTTGAGGACGCCGCGGGGGTCGCCGACGTGCAGTACGCCGATCCGTTGGTCGACGGCCCAGGTGACGACGGTGCGGGCGGCTTCGTGTTGGGCTTGGCGCACCCGCCGCCGGTGCCTGCCCTCCACCCGGCGTGCCCGGGCGCGGTATTGGCGCCACCGCCGTGACCCGCGCTGGCCGGGTTTCGGTGCCCGGTGGGCGACGGCACGGTGGCGGGCTTTGGTGTCGGCCAGGTGCATGCGGTGCTCGGCGCGGATCGCCCGCCCTGACACCAACAGCGCCGCGCCGCCGGGGCCGGCAACGGCGTACGGGTGGATGACACCGACGTCCACGCCCGCCACCCGGCCCGGGTCTGGCCCCTCACCCGCCGGGTACACCGTGATCGGGACTTCGGCGGTGACGTCGAGGAACAGTTGGCCGGCCTCGCACAGCAGGGTGATCGAGCGGACCTGCTCCACCGGATACGGCACTTCCCGGGCCAGGCGCACCCACAACGCCGGGGTGCCCTTCGCGGTGGGGATGCGCAGCCGCCGGTCGTCGAGGGTGAACGTGCCGTGGTACCAGCGCACCGGCACCAACCCCCGCCGCCGGCGCGGGAACCGCGCCGACGCGTCTCCCGCCTTGCGGCGTTTCGCCGCCGCGAACCACGCGTCGGAGAACCGCCGCAACACCGACCGCGCCCCGGTCGAGTCCAACTCGGCGAACGTGCCCGGCCCGGAGGCTGACAACTCGCGGCACAACTCCTGATAACCCGCCAGCGGCGGGTGTTGACGGCGACGTCGCCACGCGTTGATCTCCACCACGCACGCCCACACGTCACCGGCCGAACGCAGCAGCCCGAAACACCGCCGCCGCTGCCCCGCCGTCACCCGCAGCGCGACACGAGCGGTGCGATGCACCACCCGGGGCGCATCCGGATCCCGACGACGAGGCACAACCAGCACCCAACACCACCGGTACGACATTTTTCACCGCCGGCGAACCCGGCAAACGTTTGTGGACACAGCACTAGCTTGTTTTTTAACCTTCGGCTCTCTGGCCTGATGTTTCGCGCTGTCGTGGGTGGACACGAAGACGGCCTTCGGTGATCATGTCGTCTCGCCAAAGAAGAACATGACTCACAACCGAAGGCCGTGATGAGCAG
>NZ_JBDPMC010000043.1:0-55638 GCF_039871625.1 Micromonospora sp. B11E3
CCGCGAAGTCCACCTCGGAGTGTTCCACCGACCAATCGCATCAGACAACGGCCGCGTCGCAGCCCCAGCATTCGGCACCGACGGCGGCGTCCAATACATGCTCTACGAAGCCGGACCCCGCCTCGACAGCAGAATCTGCGTCGCCCGCGCAGTCGAGTAAACTCTGCCGGCTGGTATTCCGCCGGGTGGGCAGGAAGGTCCCGACCTTCCTCGGCTCATGCGGCTCGGCGCGAAGCTCGACACCGACACGGCCTCTCATCCCGGACCCCGACAGGCCAATCCGGGCGGAGATGTGCAGGTCACTCGTAACCCAGGGTCTCGTACCGCCCTGCCCGGGGTCTCCGAAGAGATCGCCGAGTGAGGTGACGTGCGTCAATCACGGGTATATGGCCTGCGGCTTGTGCGCTGATGGTGGGGTGAAAAATCCCCTAGACGTACGGTGCCACCACGACGAGTCAGGCGGGTGCTCAAATTGGTTACACGAGACCATACCTCAGCCGAGCCGGAACAGCGTGTCTGTGATGAAGTGATGGCCGTTGCGCGAATGCGTCCAAACGACGACGCAATCGTGTGCGGCGACGAACGTCTCAGTTACCGCCACCTTGGTGCCATGGTCGGCCAGATCGTCGGCCAGTTGCCAGTAGAGCCAGGCCAGCGGGTCGGAATAATCGGTTACCGAGACATAGCGGTGCCCGCATGCATGCTCGCGGTGCACCTTCGTGGTCATTCGTTTGTCGTCCTCGACCCTGACGCACCGCCCGAAATCGACAAGTATGTACGGGAAGCGACGGGGATCAACCACGTCCTCGATCCGCGCTCGGTCAGCCACAGCACCCCGAGCGCTGGCGAAGGCTGGCCGCCTTGCGACTACCGTCACCATTCCCACGACGAGGCTTACGTCCTGTATACCTCTGGCAGCACGGGACGGCCCAAAGGTGTTTCCGTTTCACAGCGCAATCTGACGAGTTCGAACCAGGCTCGTCTCGCGGTGTACCGCGACTTCGGTACACCGCGTTTTCTGCTCCTGTCGCCCTTCTTTTTCGATTCATCTTTCGCTGGCATCTGGGGGACGCTGGCCGCCGGCGGCACGTTGGTGATCGCTACGGAAGACGAGCGCCGGAATCCGGCCGCAATCGCCGCGCTGCTCGACACCCATCGCATTACCCATCTGCTCACGATCCCGAATCTCTACGCAGAGGTGCTCCATGCCGTGGACACTCGGCGGAGCCCGACTGGCGTCGCAACGACGCTTCGAGTTGCCGTATGCGCAGGCGAAGCCCTCGCCGCGAGCGTAATAGAAGCGCATTTTCGCGCCCTCCGCGGTGTCGTGCTCTTCAATGAGTATGGGCCAACCGAATGCACGGTCTGGTCCACGTTCCGCCGCTATGACAGGCCAGCGGCGCCGACGATTGGGAACGCGGTCCCCGGAACCGACATCTACCTTTTCGACGGCGGGCTTTCCCCGCTGCCGGCCGGAGCGGTCGGCCAGATTTCGATCGCTGGACCGGGCGTGGCGAACGGGTACGTAAATGACCCCGTGGAGACGGGCCGCAGGTTCGTGACGGTCACGTTGCCGGACGGTCGGACGCGTCGCGTGTATCTCACCGGCGACCTCGGACGCTGGAACGCGGATGGAGAGCTCGAGTTCCTCGGGCGGCTGGATTCACAACTGAAGATTCGTGGCACCCGAGTGAACCCTGAAGCTGTCGAGCAGGTGCTGGTGGCCGACGCCAATATTCGGGCAGCCGCCATGGTCTACGACGCCGACGCGTTGACCAGCTATGTCTTCATAGTGCGAGCCACAGACGAGCAGAGCCTTGACGAGGCGCAGGCGCGCTCACTGGTGGCGGGATCGCTGGGCCGCGGACACGTTCCCGACCGAGTGATCTTCGTTGACGAACTCCCGCGAACAGGACGCGACAAGGTCGATCGAGTCTCGTTGCTGTCGGCTGCGCGCACTTCGCGGCCCAGTGGCGGGCGCCAGGTGGGCACCATCGAAGCGCAGGTCACTCGCGCTTGGGAGCGGGTACTCGGCGTCACGCTTACCGAGACTCATCCGGAAACAAGTTTTTTCGAGCTGGGTGGCAACTCCATCAGCATACTGCGACTCTCTCGCGAACTCGCCACAATCATCGGGTCACCGGTTTCCGTGGCGAAAGTGTACCGATGTGACACCTTGTCACGACAGGCTGAACTGCTGCGAGACCTGATCGAGAGACGGCCCGAATATGCCGATGTCAGTCAGGAGGCATCCTGACCGATGCAGGTCATCAGATCTGTCCAATGTTTATCCGGGCGACCGGCGCAGAACCACGTAGGCCCTCCGTTGGCCCTCGTCCAGGCGCGTCTGGGCGATAAAAGCGCGAAAGTGAGGGCACCGAATGGAACGGAAAAAACCCGATCTATGCTCCCTCGTCGACGGAGCTACCTACCGCGACGGGAACCCATTCGACACCTGGCGTTGGCTGCGTGAGAACGAGCCCGTAGCGTGGCAGAACGGCGGCGAGTTCGGCGATTTCTGGTCGGTTACCCGCCACGCTGACGTCGATCGAGTGCTCCGCGATCCTGATACATTCAGTTCGTCTTCAGGGATTCTCCTGAGGCCGCAGGCCATGGGTGCGGATCCAGGGGGAAACCGCACTCTCGCTCTGTCTGACGCGCCGCGTCACGGCGTACTGCGCAAAGCTGTCTCATCATGGTTCGCCCCGCGAAACCTCCGCTCGTTGGCTGAGTCATTGACAGCGATGGCTCGCGAAGACGTCGCAGCGGCCGTGCGCCGACGTGACGTTGATTTCGTGGCTGACGTTGCCGCCAAACTCCCGGTGGAGGTGGCGTGGATCTTCCTCGGCATTCCGGAAAAGGATCGTCCGGCGCTGACGAGGTGGTCGCTCGCGGCGTTCTGCTCCGACTCGGCCGTCGAGCGTACCGTGGCGCACCTGGAGATTCTCGACTACTTCCACACGCTGGCGGATGCGCGCCGGGCGCGGCCGGCAGACGACCTTGTCAGCGTCCTGTCCCGTGTCGAAGTCGACGGCCGCCTGCTCCCATTGGACGAGGTGGTGCTCAACTGTGACAACCTGCTCGTAGGAAGCACCGAGAACGTCAGACTGGCCATGGCCGGGGGCGTACAGGCGCTACTCGACCGAGCGTCGCTCTGGCAGCGGGTCCGCCGCGAGCCCGATCGGCTCATGCCCACGCTCGTCGAGGAGATGCTCCGCTGGACGTCGAGCGCGACCCACCTCGTACGAACGGCGCGGCGGGATGTCGAACTGGGCGGGCAGCGCATCGGCGCCGGACAACGCGTGGTGCTCTGGCTCCCCTCGGCCAACCGTGACCCGATCGCATTCGACGCACCGGAGGTGTTCGACGTCGCGCGGTCGCCGAATCGACACATCGCACTTGGTGCGGGCCCGCACTACTGCCTCGGCGTGCAGTTGGCTCGGTTGGAGATCCAGGCGGTGGTCGCGGAGCTGATCCGGCGTGTTGGCCGCCTACAAGCGAACGGTGAGCCCGAACGGCTGGAGTCCATTGTCGTCAACGGGTACCGGACCTTGCCCATCAGACTCGAAGCGGAGGAGATCCTGTGACTATCACTACCCGGGCCCTGGTCGCATCTGCACCACGCGCCGAACTTCAGCTGACGACGATCGAGCGGCGGGACCTTCGACCCGACGACGTCCTCATCAACATCGCGTACGCCGGCATCTGCCACAGCGATATTCATCAGGCCCGGGAAGAATGGGGAACGGCAATCTTCCCCCTGGTGCCGGGCCACGAGATAACGGGTACCGTCGCCGCCGTCGGTGATCAGGTCACACGATGCCGCGTCGGCGACCGTGTCGGCGTCGGCTATATGGTCGACTCATGCGGCGAATGTGAGTACTGCGCCGATGGCACCGAACAGTTCTGCGTCAAAGGGCAGGTCTTCACGTACAACTGTATCGACTACTACGGCGAGCCGACCTACGGCGGCTACAGCCAGATGATCGTCGTCCGCGATCGCTTCGTCTGCGGGCTCCCGGATGGCATCGACCTCGCCGCCGGCGCGCCATTGCTGTGCGCGGGGATCACGACCTACTCGCCCCTGCGGCGGTGGGGCGTCACATCGGGGACGCGCCTGGCGGTTGTCGGCCTGGGCGGGCTGGGTCATATGGCGGTCCGCCTGGCCAGCGCCATGGGAGCCGAGGTTACCGTTCTCAGCCGAACGAACGACAAGCAGGACGACGCCCGCCGGCTGGGTGCAAGCGACTTCTTCGCGACCGAGTCGTCGGGGACGACCGGAACTCTCCGCGGCCGGTTCGACATGATCCTGAATACGGTTTCGTCGGCGATGCCGCTCGATCCGCTCCTCAAGATGCTCCGTGTCGGCGGGGCCATGGTAATCGTGGGACTGCCGGGACAGCCGTTGGTCTTCGATGCCGAATCGATGATCAACAGCAACGCCGTACTGGCGGGGTCCCTGGTCGGTGGCATCGGTGAGATCCAGGAGATGCTCGAGTTCTGCGCACAGGCCGGGATCGGTGCGGACATCGAGATCATCTCCGCCGATCAGGTCAACGTCGCCTACGACCGGGTGGTAAGCGGCCAGGCGCGATACCGGTACGTCATCGACGTCTCGACGATGAGCTTGGACGGCTGCCAGTGAATGGCGGTGCGTCCCACCGCCCGCTGGACCTCCGCTCCGACACCGTGACCCGGCCCGACGAGACGATGCGGGCTGCCATGGCTGCCGCCGAGGTTGGTGACGACATCCTCGATGGTGACCCGACCGTGCGCGCCCTGGAGGAGAAAGCAGCGGAGATCCTCGGCACCGAAGCAACGCTATGGGTGCCAAGTGGCACGATGGGCAACCTGATCGCGCTCACCGTGCACATGCGGCCAGGGGATCGGTTTCTGGCCCCCGCGCTTGCCCACGTCGTCGAATTCGAACTCGGTGGCTGGGCGTCGTTCGCGGGCGGCGTTCCCCATGCGCTGCCGTGGTCGGCCGGCCCGGGCCGGGTCAGCCCGGCCTCCGTGCGAGCCTCGGTCCCGCCGAGCCAGCCGTACGATGCGCTTCGTGATCGGCTGCTCTGCCTCGAGAACACGCACAACGCGGCCGGCGGCACGGTGACGGAACCAGGTGAGCATCGGGCGGTGACAGCCACCGCCAAGGAAGCCGGCCTGCTCGTCCACCTGGACGGAGCGCGAATCTGGAACGCGGCAGTGGCGCTCGACGTGCCACCAGCTGAGCTCACCTGGGGGGTCGATTCGGTTCTCGCGTGCCTGAGCAAGGGACTGTGCGCTCCCATGGGCTCGGTGCTCGGCGGCTCAGCAGAGTTCGTCCGTGCCGCCCGGCGCCTGCGCAAGATGCTCGGCGGGGCTGTCCGACAGGGCGGCGTGATGGCGGCCGCCGGCCTCGTCGCACTCGGTCGGATCGAGCTCCTCCGCAACGATCACAGAAACGCGCAGGTCCTCGCATCCGGACTCCGGGAACTCGGCTGGGAGGCCGCCTCGCCCGAGACGAACATCGTCCTGGCGAGTGTCAGCGACGCCGAGCGCCGAGTCTCGGAGCTGCACAGGATGGGCGTTCTGGCGACAACGATCTCGGGAGCGGTTCGCTTTGTGACGCATGCTGATCTGTCGGAACAGGACATCCAGGAGGTTGTCGGGCGAATTTCGTCCATGTCGCCATAGCGGCTCTTCTGTATCGCCGGCCCCGACCAAGCCCGTGTCACGCCGGCCATCGCACCGCCCACGGCGGGTGCGGCTTGCTCGTGCGCCCGCCCGCCGCAGGGGGCGCCCAGCGGCGACCCCGGTGCGGAAAATTATCGATCCCGGGTGCCGGTCAACTTTTTCCGGCTCGCAGCCGTGTAACGGATGTGAGCACTAGACCTTTCCGGCGGCCGGCCCGCCGCAACGGACCCGAGCTGCCGCACGGCGAGATCACCCTGCAGGAGCCGCCGGTCGTCCCGGAGGTCCAGCCCGCCGGATTCCGCTCGCTCGGGATGATCCTGCCGAGCCTGCTGATGACCGGCGGGTTCATGTTCATGATGATGAGCAACTCGCTCAGAGGCCCGATGGGCATCGTCATGCTGGTCATGATGGGCGGCGGCATGCTGGCCATGGCGGTGTTCGGAATGACGATGCACTCCGGCAACCGCAAGGAGCAGATCAACGGCGACCGGCGCGACTACTTCCGCTACCTGTCCCAGACCAGAGGCCAGGTCCGCAATTACGCGGCGGAACAGCAGGCCGCGCTGGCCTGGCGGCACCCCGACCCGCAGTCGCTGTGGTCGCTGGCGATGACCAGCCGGCTGTGGGAGCGCCGGCCGACGCATCCGGACTTCGGCGAGATCCGGGCCGGCACCGGCGCCCAGCGGCTCGCGGTGCGGATCAGTCCGATGGAGACCAAGCCGGTGGAGGACCTGGAACCGGTGTGCGCGAAGGCGTTGCGCCGGTTCATCAAGGCGTACACGACGGTGCCCGACCAGCCCGTCGCGCTGTGCCTGCCCGGGTTCGCGCACGTGCGGATCAGTGGCGACCGGGACGTGGCGCTGGGCATGGTGCGCGCCATGCTCGCCCAGTTGGTCACCTTCCACGCCCCGGACGAGCTGCGGCTGGCTCTGTGTATCGGCGCCGAGCAGGCCGCGCAGTGGGAGTGGGCCAAGTGGCTGCCGCACGCCAAGCATGCCACCGACGTCGACGCCGCCGGGCCGGTGCGGCTGATCGGCGCCACCCTGGAAGAGGTGGAGCGGCTTCTGGGTGCGGAGTTCGCGGCCCGTTCCCGGTACGCGGACGACGCCCAGCCATCCCGCGAGGAACCGTTCGTCGTGGTGGTCTGCGACGGCGGCGTCATCCCGGCGGGCGCCCGGCTGACCGTCTCCGGGTACCGCAACGCCGTCCTCGTCGACTTCGACGGCCGCGGCCTCGCCGACGGGGACAACGCGCTCAACCTGGAGGTGTCCGCCACCGACGTGGACATGATCGAGAAGGACCACGTGGGCCGGGAGGTGCGCACCCGGCTCGCCGCACCGGACCACCTGGATGTGCCCCGGCTGCGGACGCTGGCCCGGATCATGGCCCGGCACGCCACCAAGGTCACCGGCGAGCAGCCGGCCAGCGGGCTCAGCGCCGTCCTCGACCTGCCGGACCTGCTGGACATCACCGATCTGGACACCTTCGACCCCCGCGAGCGGTGGGACGCCCGCACGCCCGCCGACCGGCTGCGGGTACCCATCGGGGTGGCCGCCGACGGCTCCCCCATCGAGCTGGACATCAAGGAGTCCGCCGAGGGCGGGATGGGGCCGCACGGCATGCTCATCGGCGCCACCGGGTCGGGCAAGAGCGAACTGCTGCGCACCCTGGTACTGGCCCTGGCGGCCACCCACTCCTCGGAGACCCTCAACTTCGTGCTGGTGGACTTCAAGGGCGGCGCCACCTTCGTCGGGCTGGACCGGCTGCCGCACGTCTCCGCGCTCATCACCAACCTGGCCGACGAGGCCGCGTTGGTCGACCGGATGCAGACCACCCTGCAAGGGGAACTGGTACGCCGGCAGGAGCTGCTCCGCCGGGCCGGCAACTTCACGTCGGTGCGCGACTACGAGAAGGCCCGGGCCCAGGGTGCCGAACTCGACCCGCTGCCCACCCTGTTCCTGGTGGTGGACGAGTTCAGTGAGCTGATCGCGTCCAACCCCGACTTCATCCAACTGTTCGTGATGATCGGTCGGCTCGGCCGCTCGCTCGCGGTCCACCTGCTGCTGGCCTCGCAGCGGCTGGAGGACGGGCGCATTCACCAGCTTGAGGGCCACCTGTCGTACCGCATCGGGCTGCGTACCTTCTCCGCGATGGAGTCGCGGGCGGTCATCGGCGTACCCGACGCGTACGAGCTGCCGGGCGATCCGGGCAACGGATACCTGCGCTCCAGCGTCACCAGCATCACCCGGTTCAAGGCCGCGTACGTGTCCGGCCCGCACCGGGTACGCGGCACCAGGCTGCACCGCGAGGTGATCGCCAGCCAGGTCGTCCCGTTCACCGCCCGGGCCGCCGCGCCCGCCATCCCGGCGCCGCGCCCGCCAGTGGAGCAGACACCGGACGAGCCGGCCGACACCGGCACCACCGTGCTGCACGCACTGGTGGACAGGCTGGTCGACCAGGGTCCGCCGGCACACCAGGTGTGGATGGCGCCGCTGGAGGACGCGCCGACCCTGGACGACGTGATGCCGCCGCTGTTGCCCGACCCCGAGCACGGGCTGCGTCCGATCGACGCCGGCCAGCGGGCCTACCTGCAGGTACCGGTCGGTCTCATCGACAAGCCGTTCGAGCAGATGCGCGACCTGCTCGTGGTGGACCTGGCCGGGGTCGGTGGGCACGTGGGCGTGGCCGGCGGGCCGCAGAGCGGCAAGAGCACCCTGCTGCGGTCGCTGGTGTGCGGGCTGGCCCTGACCCACTCGCCGCGGCAGGTGCAGTTCTACTGCCTCGACTTCGGCGGCGGTTCGCTGGCCGGATTGACCGGCCTGCCGCACGTCGGCGGCGTGGCCGGCCGGCACGAACCGGAGCGGGTGGGTCGCACCGTGGCCGAGGTCCGCTCCATCCTGTTCGAGCGGGAACGCCGCTGCGCGGACCTGGGCATCCACGGCCGGGACGCCTACCGGCAGGCGCAGGCCGACGGTCGCATCCCGGAGGACCGGTTCGGCGACGTGTTCCTGGTCGTGGACGGGTGGTTCGCCCTGCGCCAGGAGTTCGAGCCGGTCGAGGAGATGGCCAGGGACATCGCGGCCCGCGGCCTGAACTACGGGGTACACATGATGGTCTCCATGGGCCGCTGGTCGGAACTGCACATGTCGATGCGGGACAAGATCGGGACCCGCCTCGAACTACGCCTGGGCGACCCGGTGGAGTCCGGGATCGACCTGCGCGCGGCGGCCCAGGTGCCCCGCCGGCCGGGGCACGGGCTGACCGACGCGAAGCTGCATTTCCTGGGCGCGCTGCCGCGCATCGACGGCGTCCAGTCGGCCGAGGGACTCGCCGCGGCCACCGAGCACCTGGTGTCCGCGGTGGCGGACAGCTGGCCCGGGGAACGGGCCGCTGCGGTACGCACCCTGCCGGCCTCGCTGCCGATGGCCGAGCTGCCGGCGCCGCAGGACGCCCGCATCGCGCTCGGCGTGGACGAGAACCAGCTCGCGCCGGTGTGGCACGACTTCCGGGCGATGCCGCACCTGACCGTGCTGGGGGACGCCGAGAGTGGCAAGACGAACCTGCTGCGCGTCATCGCCCGGGCGATCGTCGCCAGCCACACCCCGGCCCAGGCGCGCATCATGGCCGTCGACTACCGGCGGCAGCTCTTCGACGACGTACCGGCCGCCTACCGGCTGGGCTACTCGGTCTCGCCGGACAGCACCCGGGACACCACGGGCGAGGCGGTGGCCGGCGTCAAGCCGCGGGTGCCCGGCTCCGACATCACCCCGGAGCAACTGCGTGCCCGCGACTGGTGGGCCGGCCCCGAGTTGTACGTCCTGGTCGACGACTACGAACTGCTCGCCGGGCACGACAACCCGCTGGCCGGCCTGATCCCGTTGCTGCCCCAGGGCGGCGACATCGGCCTGCACGTGGTCATCGCGCGGGCTGCGGCCGGGGCGATGCGACTGTCGATGGACCCGCTGCTGCGGCGCATCCAGGAACTGAACACTCCGGACGTGGCGCTGTCCTGCCCGCCGACGGAGGGTCCGCTGCTGGGTAACACCAAGCCGCGGACGCTGCCCCCGGGCCGGGCGCTGCTGTGCACCCGGCGCGGCAGCCGGCTGATCCAGACGGCTCTGGCACCCGAGCCCGCGGTACCCACCGAGGCCAGCCGATGACCCGCACCGCCACCCGCCCCCGTCGTACGCCCACCCCACCGGCCCGCACCGCCGAGCCGGCTGAGCGGGCCGAGCGGGCCGAGCGGGCCGAGCCGGCCGAGCGGGCCGCGGCGCCCGAGCCGGCCGCGGCGCCCGAGCCGGCCGCGGCGCCCGAGCCGGCGGTGGAACTGGCGCGGCGGCTGCGGGCCGCGGCCTGCCTGCCCGGGCCGTCCGCGGCGCCGACCGCCTGGCCCTGCGACGTGGGGCTGCTGGACTGGCTGCGCCGGATGACCTATCCCGGCCTGTACACCTGGACGGCCGAGGAGAACCTGGCGCGCCGCTGGATCGGCGGCGACATCTTCGGCTCCCGCCGGCTGCCGCCGGCACCGGAGTTCCTCGCCGGCACCGACGTCCGCCGTCTCGCCCCGCATCTGGTCGCGCCGCTGTTGCGGCGGCTGAGTATGACGGGTCCGACCCCCAGCGCCGCCGACCTGGCGCCCGCGGCCCTGGCCGCCGACGCGGGCCAGGTCAGCACGTTCCGGCGCGACGGCGCCGCCCGGCTCTGGGGCCAACCGGAGCACGCGCCGCCCCTGCCCGACACCACCGCCATCCCGCACATCGTGCACGGCATCTGGCTCGGCCGGCCGCTGCCCGAGTCGAACAGCTTCTGGGCCAACTACGGCGCGGCGGCCGACAGCTACGCCGGCCAGGTCGACTTCGTGCTGTGGACGGACATCCCGCGGGCCCGCTTCGACGCGGCCCGCGCCACCCCGCCCGCGCCGGCCGGCCAACCCGATTCGCTGGCCCCGGTACGCGCCCTGCTGGCCTGGGCCGGCACCCACGGCATCCACCTGGTGAGCGTGGCCGAACTGTTCCACGCGAACGCGCCGATGACCCTGCACACCCCGTACGCCCTGGAGTTGAACCGGGGTCTGCCGCAGGGTTTCGCCGCGGCCAGCGACCACCTGCGGGTCGAGGTGGTACACCGGTTCGGTGGCCTCTACGCCGACGGTGACCTGCACTTCCTCCCGGACAGCGCGCTCCAGCCGGACGAGCGGGCCGGCACCCCGGCGGACCAGCGTGCCGAGGGCCCGGCGGACGGTGGGTACCGGCTGTTCCGCGGCCGGTGGCACGGGCCGCCGGAGGCCGACGGGCCGGCCCGGTTGCCGGAACTGTTCGACCGGGTCGCCGCGTCGGCGCACGGGTTCACGGTGCACGCGCTCACCGACGAGATCGTCCTCAACGACGTGATCCTGGCCCCGGCGGGGCATCCCGCGCTGGCATTGTGGCTGGAGGGTGCGCGGTACAACTACCTGCGCGACCCGCGCGACCTGTACGCCGCCGGCGCCCCGCAGCCGGCCGGGTCGGACCCGCCGCTCACGTCGGATTCGCCGCTCACCTCGGACCCGCCGCTCGCATCGGACCCGTTGCGCACGTCGGATCCGCAAGCCGGGTCCGGCCCGCCGGTCGCGGGGGCGTCGGGGTGGCGGGGGGAGCCGGCCTCCTGGACCTGGGCGGTGACCGCGATGCGTACCGGGCGGGTGCACCACTGGCTGCTGGCCCGGCTGGGCATCGGCGCGGCCGAGCTGGTCAAGCCGGCGCCGGCGGTACGCGGGCACAGCGAGCTGAGCTGGCTGCCGCCGGTCGACGGCCAGCCGCCGGTCGCCTGTCCCGACCCGGACCCGCTGCCGACTCTGGTCGCCTGCGTGGACCTGCTGCGCTGGCAGCACCTGTCACGCTCCGGGGACCTGTGCCTCACCGCGGTCGCTCCGCTGGTCCGCGGGCTGCCCGAGCCGGACACCGCGTGGACCGCGCTGCTGCTCGCGTTCGGGCACCTGTCCGTCGACCTCGGCCCGGTCACGTCGGTCACCGATCGGCGACGCAACCAGGACCAGACCCTCGACGTGGTGGTACTGCCGCCCGAGGCGGAGGCGCTGCTGGATCGTACCGCGACACCGGCCACCTGGTTCGGTTCCGGCGCCCGCTCCGGCGACGCTGGCGGAGCCGGACCGGAAGTCACCGCAGGCCAGGAGTACTGGTTCCTCGGCGAGCGCACGGTCCCGGCCCGGCTGCTGCCGCCGCGGCCCGACCCACCGGACGGGCGCGGCGGGCGCGACCACATCACGGACCTTCCGGCGACAGCCGCCGGATGACAGACCAGGAGAGTCATTGTGACAACCCCCAACAGAGGAGTCGTGGGCGGCGAGTTCGGCCTGATGGCCGACGAGGCGACCATCACCGGTATGGTCATGGCGTTCACCCAGGCCCAGACCGAGGCCGCCGACAGCTTTCGGAACGTCGTAGGAGCACAGGCCACTCTGCGGGCCCAGTGGCAGAGCGACGCGGCCGCGCAGAGGTTCTTTGAGGCCGTCAACCAGTGGCTGGCCGGCTTCCAGAAGGTCCAGGAGGGCCTGAACAAGCTCTGCCACAGCATGGAGCAGTACTCGCGACTGACCACCACGACCGAAGACGACAGCGCCATGCAGGCCGGCAGCTGGGCCACGGCGCCCAACCACCAGTTCGTCAGCGGCAATCGTGTCCAATGGCCGCCGACTCCACTCGACCGTCACCCGGCTCACTAGCCGCAGGCATTGCCTGGCCTGACGGGCGTAGCCGCTGGCCGCATCCGCGTGGCACAACCCAGGACCGGACCCGACCGGGCGGCGTCACGGCGCCGCCGGCCGGGCCAACCGGTCCGCCGCCGTGGCCCGACCCACCGGCCGGACGCGGCACACGCGGCCACATCACCCACCTTCCGCCGGCAGCGCCCCGGATGACGAGCAAGGAGAGTCATGGTAGAGAAACAGTACGGGTACGTCACGCAAGGCATCACACTCCCGATCGCCGCCGATGAGGCGACCATCACCGGCATGGTCATGGCGTTCGCCCAGGCCCAGACCGAGGCCAGCGACAGCTATCGGAACGTCACAGCCGCACAGGGCACTCTGTCCGCCCAGTGGGTGAGCGACTCGGCCTCGCTGAGGTTCCTTGAGGCCGTCAACCAGTGGCTGGCCGGCTTCCAGAAGGTCCAGCACGGCCTGAACATGCTCAACCTGAACATGGAGCAATACGCCCGACTGACCACCACGACCGAAGACGACAACGCCATGCATGCCGGCAGTTGGGCCACGCCGGCCAGCGGCGAACAGCCTCTCCCCGGCCAACTGCTCAGGAGGGGCATGGTTGTCCAAAAGCCGATGGCCCCACTCGGACGGCTCGAAGGTGAGTGACCGTCAATTGGCTCACTAGCCGCAGGCATTGCCTGACCTGACGGGCGTAGCCGCTGGCCGCATCCGCGTGGCACAAGCCAAGACCGGACCCGACCGGGCGGCGTCACAGGCCCGGCTGACCGCCCACCGGGAGGCCAACCGATCCGCCGCCGCAGCCCGACCCACCGCCCGGACGCGGTACACGCGGCCACATCACCCACCTTCCGGCGGCAGCCCGCCGGATGACGAACAAGGAGAGTCATGGCAGAGAATCAGTACGGGTACGACGCGCGAGGCATCACACTCCCGATCGCCGCCGATGAGGCGACCATCACCGGCATGGTCATGGCGTTCGCCCAGGCCCAGACCGAGGCCAAGAACAGCAGCGCGAATGTCCAAGCCGCAGGCATAGCGCTGCAAAACTCGTGGCAGAGCGACGTGGCCGTGCATCGGTTCCTTGAGGCCGTCCAGCAGTGGCTGGCCGGCTTCCAGAAGGTCCAGCACGGCCTGAACATGCTCAACCTGAACATGGAGCAGTACGCGCGACTGACCACCACGACCGAAGACGACAACGCCGTGCAGGCCGGCAGTTGGGCTGCAGGGGACGGCCTGCTGTACGGCAGGGCCCAGAGGGCCGAAATGCCGATGGCCCCACTCGGACGGCTCGAAGGTGAGTGGGCGTCAGTTTTCACGGCGGCGAAGCCCTTTGATCCCGGTCAGGAGGCGCGGGACTCTGAGGCCATCGGGATCACCCTACCGGACGTCGGTCGCGGCGGCAGATGAGGAGCATGCCTGACACCACTGACGTCGGTGGCCTGACCGTCAGTCGGGTCTCGACCGCCTCCAGCGGTTCAGCGGCCTGGATCGGATGATCGCCGCCCACGAGCGCGGCCTGCTGCTGACCGTCGAGCAGCAGGCCGCGATCCTCGGCCCCGAGTGGAGCCCGGACTGGGTGTAGAAGGAACCACCTGCCGGGCTTGGGACGAGCCGGCTGATCACGCGTTGGGTCGGTCGTGGGGTGGCTGGACGACCAAGGCGCATCTGGCCTGGCCTGCGAGCAGGGCCGCACGCCTTGGGCGATGCCGGCGACCGGCGGGCAGCGTGGCGACAGCTGCGGTTCGCCCGGGTCCCGGCCCGTATCCGGGTTCCCCGGCCCGCCGGTGGCCGACCCCGCACCCGACCCGGCCGGTCCTGGCGGACAAGGTCTACAGCTCGCGCGGCAACCGCGCGAACCCACCCGCAGGAGCCTTAAAAAACAGACAAGGAGAGTCATGACAACCCCGAACAACGGGATCGTCGCCGATCAGGAGACCATCACCGGCATGGTCATGGCGTTCGCGCAGGCCCAGACCGAGGCCAAGGACAGCTATCGGAACGTCATAGCCGCAACCCAGGCGCTGACCGCCTCGTGGTCGAGCGACATGGCCGAGCCGAAGTTCATTGAGGCCATCAGGCAGTGGTTGACCGGCTTCCAGAAGGTCCAGCTGGGCCTGGACACGCTCAACCTGAACATGGAGCAGTACGCGCAACTGACCGCCACGACCGAAGACGACAGCGCCATGCAGGCCGGCAGTTGGGCCGTAGCGACCGGCGGTGTCCCGGACGGTCCCGCCAACGGCTGGGTCCCCAGAACTCCGCGCAGTACCACTGTGATCTACGAAAAGCGGGTCCCGTCTCCAGACGGTGCGTGACCTGGCGCCGGCAGCGTCCAGTTGCCGCAACTGGACGCTGCCGTCGTCGGGCCAGCGCGCACCGACCTGGCCGGTGGCCGCCTGCGGATGGCAGAGCGGCCACCGGCAGCGTGGCGAAGAGCGTGAACACGGCTACCATCACCGTCGCCGCGCTGATGATGACCCCGGCCGTGCGGCTGGTCCCCTCGGTGACCGCCAGCCGGGCCGGTGGCCCTCGGTCGTGGCGCTCCCGGATCCGGCTCCGGGGTCCTGAATCGCATCGCTGTTTACCAGAGAGGACCCCCATGAACCGCTTCGACGGACGTACCGCCATCGTCACCGGCGGTGGATCCGGCATCGGCCAAGCCACCGTCCTGCGCCTGCTCGACGAAGGCGCCACCGTGCTCGCCGCCGACATCTCCACCGACGGACTCACCGACACCCAGGCCCGCGCCGACAACGCCGGCACGGCGCCGCGGCTGAGCACCGCTGTGCTCGACATCGCCGACGAGACCGCCGTGCAGGACGTCGTCGGCCGCGCCATCACCGACCTGGGCCGCCTCGACGTGCTCGTCAACGCCGCCGGGATACTGCGCGGCGCGCACACCCACGACTGCAGCCTCGAACTGTGGAACCGGATCATCGCCGTCAACCTGACCGGCACCTTCCTGGTCACCCGAACCGCCCTGCCGGCGCTGCTGGACACCGGCCGCGGCGTGATCGTCAACTTCAGCTCGACCTCCGCCTCGTTCTCGCATCCGTTCATGGCCGCATACTCGGCCAGCAAAGGCGGCATCGAGGCGTTCACCCACGCCATCGCCGGCGAATACGCCAAGCAGGGCCTACGCGCCGTCAACATCGCACCCGGCAGCATCAGCAGCGGCATCACCAACGACTTCACCAGGCTCGTGCCCTCCGACATCGACTACACCCTGCTCCGCAAACTCACACCCGCACTCGGACAGGGTCACGCCGCACCGGAGACCGTCGCAGGAGTCGTCGCGATGCTCGCCTCCGACGACGGAGCCTTCATCACCGGCACAGAGATCCGCATCGATGGCGGCACCCACCAGTAACTACGCCGGGATGCGCGCGCAGCCATTGCGCGAGTGGTTCGGCCTCCCGGCCGGGCAGGACGTCGACCGTCATGCCGAGCGTCACGGCGAGGCGGGCGCCAGCCCGGCGACGGCCGGGTGTCGCAAGCAACGCATGCCAAGCTGACAATCAATCGCCCGCGGGCCGGCCAGGGATGCGCGGGATGCCCCGCCAGCGGGCTGGTGGCGGCGATCCGCCACGGCCGGCGGGCCCACGCGTGATCGCGACCCAGCAGCTGCGGATCACCGTCGACCGCGACCGGCTGGTCGTGGAGCGGCGCGCGGTCGGTACCTCGGCCGGCTGGACCGAGCATCTCGCGGTCGCCTGGCCGCAGGTACACGCCCTCGTGTTCGACACCCAAGGGCTCGACCCGGTCGTGTCCCTGTTCGCGCTCGTCGACGGCCCCCAGCGCCGGTACGTCGCCGACGCCAACCATCTGAGCCGGCCACAGTGGTCCACCTTCGCCACGGTCGTGGCCGACTGCACCGACGGGCGCGTGGCGATCGACCTTGACCGTCGCGACGATCCACAGGGCTTACGCGACGGCTGATCCGGCCTGCCGTACCGGAGGCCACCGGGTCGCCGTACACGGTCGACCGGCCGCGGACGCCCAGGCGCAATCCCAGACGGACGCCGCCAGGCCGTTGGCGACGGCTGGCCAGGTGCACCTCGTCCCGACGGGGAGCGTTCCGGCACAGGCCCCAGCGATGAGCGTCAGTTTCGCGTGCGTGCTCAGCCAGATCGATTCACGCGTTGGGTCGGTCGTGGGGTGGCTGGACGACCAAGGCGCACCTGGCCTGGCCTGCGAGCAGGGCCGCACGCCCTGGGCGATGCCGACGACCGGCGGGCAGCGTGGCGACAGCCGCGTTCGCCCGGGTCCCGGCCCGCCGGTGGCCGACCCCGCACCCGACCCGGCCGGCCCTGGCGGACAAGGTCTACAGCTCGCGCGGTAACCGCACGAACACATCCGCGGGAGGATTAAAGAGTCGTGAACTCCGGCGACGGTGCAGGCGTGTTCGGGATATGAGCGCCGAGCGCGGGGAACTCTGCCGGCTGCTGGTCGTCGGACCGACCAGCCAGGTCGACGTGAGTCTGCCCACCCATATTCCCTTGGCCGACATGATGCCGGCCCTGCTGAGCGCGTTGGGACCGGACCTCGCCGATCGTGGGCTGGAACACAGCGGCTGGATCGTCCAGCGGCTGGGTGGGCCGGCCCTCGACGAGTCGAGCACTGTCGGGGATCTCGACCTGCTCGACGGCGAGGTCGTCCACGTACGCCCGCGTACCGACCAGATTCCGCCGCTGGCCTACGACGACCTTGTCGATGGCGTCTCGGCCGGCATCCGCAAGCGGTCCGGGCTGTGGCGGCCGCAGACCACGCGGGTCACCGCCCTGTTGCTGCTCGGCGCCTGGCTGGCCGCCTGGCTGGCCGCCGCGCGGATGTGGCCGGGCGCGCCCCGGGGCCCGGTGCTGCTCGCGGCGATAGCGGCGATGTGCTTCGTCGCGGGTTTCGCGGTGGTACGCAGGCTGGCCGACCGGGCGACGGCCGGCATCCTGGGCGCCGCCTGCGTGGCCGGGACGGTGCTCGCCGCGCTGGAAGCGGTGGCGCCGCACTCCCCGCTGGCTGGCGCGGCCGGTGCCTTCGTACCCCGGCTGATCTTCGTGGGTGCCAGCGCCGGCACCGTCGCCGCGTTGCTGGTGGCCGCGTTCGTCTTCCCGCGCACCGGCTGGCGGCCGGTCACCGTCGGCCTGCTGGTGGCGTGGCTGCTGATCGTCGCCGCGCTCCTGCTGCGCACCAGGGCCACGTTGGACTGGACCACGATCGCCGCGATCATGGTCGTCGTCACCACGGCGCTGCGCCCGGCGGTACCGGCGGCCGCCTTCAAGCTCGCCGGGCTCGCCCTGCCGGAGACGCCCGCCGAACCGGCGGACCTGCAGGAGAACATCGACCCGGAACCGGCCGCCGAGGTGCTCACCCGGGCCGCCGCCGCGGACCAGTTCATGACCGCCCTGTACGCGGCGCTCGGGCTGGTCTCCGGGGCCGCGATGGTGTGGCTGGCGGCGGCGCCCGGCTGGGCCGCGCCGCTGGCCGCCTGGCTGGCCGCCGCCGCCCAGATCCTGGTCACCCGCCCGATGACGAGCACCTGGCACCGGTTGGCGCTGGCCGGCCCGGCGCTGGCCGCCATGGCAACCTGGTGCCTGACCGCGATCACGGGCCGGGGTCAGCTCGCCGCCCAACTGGCCATCGGCTGCTGCCTGATCATGGTGGTGGCGTGCGGGCTGGCCGCGCGGATCCCGGTCGGCCGGCGGTTCAACCCGATCTGGGGCCGGATGGGCGACCTGGCGCATACCGCGGCGGTGGCCGCCCTGGCGCCGACCGTCGTGGTCATCACCGGCCTGATCGACGTGATCCGGGCGCGGGTGGGTTGACATGTCGTCGCGTCGTGACCAGGTGGACGCCCAGCGGTACATGATGACCCGGGTGACCGGTGCGCTGGTGCGGGCCGAGCCGGAGACCGCCGAGTCACCGACCCGCCGGGACCGCACCGGCACTATCGCCGGCCTCGTGTTCGCGATCCTGCTGCTGGGCGTGGTCGCGATCTGGGCGCTGATGCCGGGATCGGGCTCGACCAGTTGGCAGCAGCCGCGGATGCTGGTGGTGGACTCCTCGACCGGGGCGCGGTACGTGTTGGTCAACGGCCAACTGCGCCCGGTCAACGACGTGGCGACGGCCACCCTGCTGGCCGGCGGTCGGCTCACCCCGGTCGCCGTCTCCTCGTCCAAGCTCGCCAAGCTGCCGCGGGGCGCGGCGGTGGGCACCCCGGCCGGGCCGCAGGTCCTGCCCGCCGCCAAGCGGGTCAACCGGGGCGTGTGGCGTGCCTGCAGCCGGGGTGCCGGCCGGGTCGTCCTGGACGTCGACGTGCCGGCGGCCCCCGAGCCGTTAGGCGACGGGCAGGCGCTGCCGGTCACCGCGGGCGGGAAGACCTACCTGCTGTGGGGAGGGCGGCGGCTGCTGCTTCCCCAGTCCTGGATGGCCGACGTGCTGGGTCTGGGGATGCTCGTCCCCGTGCCGGTGGCGACCAGCTGGCTGGAGTTGATCCCGTCGGGAGGTACGGTCGGCCCGCCGACATTGGCCGGGGCCGGCGGCGCCGGGCCGAGGGTGGCCGGCCGGCCGACGTCGATCGGCCAGCTGTTCGCCGTGGACATGGGCAACGGCACGGTCGGCCACTACCTGATGACCACCGGCGGGCTGGCCCCGCTGACCGAGACCGAGTACCTGCTGCGGCGGGCCACGCCGGGCGCGGCCAGGGAGACCGCCATCACCGCGGCCGATCTGGTCGCCGCCGGCCAGCGCAGTCCGGTGCGCCCGCTGACCACGATGCCGGCCATCCCGCCCAAACCGCCATCCCTATCGGAGGGTGCCGTGGCCTGTGTGGATTTCGCGGGAAAGGCCGGCGAGAAACCCGCGGTCGTCCTGGCCACCGCGACCGGCATGCCGGCCGGCGGCAGCGGCGGGAAGAGCGCCGTGACGGTACGGGTGACGCCGGGCGGGGGAGCGCTGCTGATGCCTCCGGCGAACGCCGAAACCGATCCGTGGCGGCAGCAGGGCCTGCTCGTCAACGACGGGGGGATCGCCTACCCGATCATGGGCGGTGACTTCACCACCCTGGGCTACTCCCTCAACCAGGCGGTGGTCATGCCCACCGCGCTGGTCGCCATGCTGCCCGTCGGGCCGGCACTGGTCCGGCCGGAAGGGGGGTGAGGCCGCCGGGTACCCGATCGATCCGCGTCGCGGCCCGACTCACCGGCCGGACGCGGCAGGCGCAACCACATCACATGGCTTCCGGCGACGCGCGCCGGATGACAAACAAGGAGAGTCATGGCAATCCCTAACAACGGGATCGTTGCCGATGAGGCGACCATCACCGGCATGGTCATGGCGTTCGCCCAGGCCCAGACCGAGGCCAGCGACAGCTATCGGAACGTCACGGCCGCACAGGGCACCCTGGCCGCCGTGTGGCAGAGCGACGCGGCCGCGGGGAGGTTCCAGCAGGCGGTCAACCAGTGGCTGGCCGGCTTCGCGAAGGTCCAGCAGGGCCTGAACATGCTCAACCAGAACATGGAGCAGTACGCGCAACTGACCACCACGACCGAAGACGACAACGCCATGCGGTCCGGCGGCTGGGCCGCAGCCTGACCGCCGAACGTCCCACCCATAAAACCCGGGCCGACAAAACCCGGACCGACCAACGTTAAGGAGGCCGAGGATGGCCAACTATGCCATCAATCCCGCCGCGGTACACAACGTCGCCGAGGAAATGCGCAGGGAAACCAGCGACCTCGACCGATCGCTGGAAAACCTCCAGCAGCATGTGCGGCGGTTCATCGACGCCAACAACGGCCAGGCGCCGGACGCCTACGCGCAGGCTCAGCAGCTGTGGAACCAGGGCCAGCAGGAAATGCGGCAGGCCCTGGCACTGGGGCAGGCTCGCCTTCTGGAGATCGTCCAGAACTACGTCCTCGGCGACAACAAGGGCGCGGCCATCTTCACCTAGGAGACCGCTGAGCGCCGGTGTCCTGAGCCAGTGCATCTGATGCCTGTCCAGCGAAACTGACGCGACGGATCACCTACCTGATGCAAGCACCCAGCCGAACCGACGCCACACGAGGTCGGGACGGCGATCCTGCCGAGCCGATTCTGGGTCAGATGCACTGGTCCGCCGCAGGTGGACCAGTGCATCTGACCCACCGCTGTCCATGGACTTGCGTGGACCTTGGATTCCCCGAATCAGTACAGCCGAGTCCCCGTTGCGCCGACTCCGTCGAGAGGGATACACGATGAAGAACATCGTCATCAACGAGAACTACCTGCGGAAGCTGCAGGGCGTCTACACCAAGCAGGGAGATGAGATCGACCTGATGTACGGCAAGGACTACGTGTACGGCTCCCTGCCGGATTCGACGGTCGACTTCACGAAGCCGTTCAAGCTGCGCCTCGGCGGGAAGGGTTTCACCGAGGCGGAGGGCCTGACGGAGAGGATCGATACCGTTCGGGCGGGCCTGGCCGCGCGCTTCAAGGGCGCGCGGGGCGAAATCAACATCCTGGAGCTCGGCATCAAATTCCTGCTGGCCGACTCCGATGCCGTCGAGCAGGCGAGCACGTTGAGCGCCGAGCAGTTCGAGTACTTCATGCCCACTGGGAGTTAGTGATGACGAACATCGCGACGTTCGAGGACGCGCTAGCAAGCATTTTGGGGCTGGTACTCGGCGGCGGAAGCGACGGGAAAGAAGGTTCCATCAACAACGAGTACCGACCGCGGACCATCAAGGGCCCCGGCTACTGGCTGGTCAACCAGATCAGCCACCACACCCGTGTCGGCGGTTACATGCCCGATTACGACAAGGACGCCGTCACCTTCTACAAGTGGAGGCAGGACGGGGCGATGAAGCACGTCACCCGCCTGACGGTGTGGGTGGGCGTGACCAACAACAGAACGCCTCAGGGGCAGACGCACAACACCACCGACCCGGGGGACGTGACCAACGCCGCTGGCAACCCGGTCGTCAGGCTCGGCAATGCGTGGGAACGCCTGATCGCCGACCTGCCCAAGGTGGCCGGACCGGGTAAGGCGTTCGACCCGGACTCGATCGGGTCCCTTCGCGAGATCCTGGGCAACCTGACGACCCACGCGATGGGGATCTCGGGTTCGCTGACCGACCAGATCAAGTCGGTGAACGTCAAGAACCCCGAATTCAAAGGCTCCGCCGAATCGGCCTGGATCCGTCGGGTGCAGAACGCGAACAAGTTCCTCGTCGACGTCGATCCCCAGTTCAAAATATGGGACACGACGCTGTCCCAGGTCCAGCAGGCGATGTGGGACTTCATCCACGCGGTGGAGGACACCTTCGACAGGTGGTACAAGATCTACCCGAGCGGCACCTGGCAGCACCCGTACCGGCTCATCGCCAGGATGTTCAACGAGAGCACTCTCCAGTATGGCGACCTGCACGATGGCCAGTCGAACGCCTGGGACCTGGGCCAGCAGTACGCCAACACCAAGCTGCAACAAAACCCAACACGTGGAGGAAAACAACCAGATAAGCCCGTCCTGTGGACGCCGCCGGCGTGGGTGAAGTACCACCCGTTCGAGGCCTTCAGCGTCCCCGAGTGGAACAAGCTGGACCAGCATCTGCGCCAGATGTGGGCCAACCACGCCCTCGAAGCCTTCGAGCCGGCGTTGGCCGCGGCGAAGACCCTCATGTCGGTGTTCGTCGATGCGCGCAACCCGATAAGCATCACCGACCCGAAGCCGGTAGCACCTCTGCCGATGCCCAACGACGTCGGGGCGATGCCCAATGGCTTCCCCAACAATCCGTTCGGGAACATGCCAGACCCCTTCGCCAACTGGGGCAACCCGTTCGCGAACATGGGCAACCCGTTCGCGAACATGGGCAACCCGTTCGCGAACATGGGCAACCCGTTCGCGAACATGGGCAACCCGTTCGCGAACATGGGCAACCCGTTCGCGAACATGGGTAACCCGTTCGCGAACATGGGTAATCCCTTCGCGAACATCGGCGGCGGCATGGGTAACCCGTTCGCCAATGGCGCCATGGACAATCCGTTCGTCAATGGCCCGGGTAGTGCCTTTGTCGGTGGTGGCGGTGCGGATAATCCGTTCACTAATGGTGGTCCGGGTAGTGTCTTTACCGCCGGTGGTGGCGGTGCGGATAATCCGTTCACTAATGGTGGTCCGGGTAGTGTCTTTACCGCCGGTGGTGGCGGTGCGGATAATCCGTTCACTAATGGTGGTCCGGGTGGTGTCTTTACCGCCGGTGGTGGCGGTGCGGATAATCCGTTCACTAATGGTGGTCCGGGTGGTGTCTTTACCGCCGGTGGTGGCGGTGCGGATAATCCGTTCACCAATGGTGGCCCGGGCAGTGCCTTTACGGCTGGTGGCGGTGTGGACAATCCGTTCACCAATGGTGGCCCGGGCAGTGCCTTTACGGCTGGTGGCGGTGTGGACAATCCGTTCACCAATGGTGGCGCGGGCGGTCCACTTGCCGCGGGCGTTCTTTCTCCAGGAAATCTGATCCAAAAGTCGGTCAAGCCGTCTGCTGGCGCCGGTGTGGACAATCCGTTCACCGGCGGCCCGGGCAGCGGCTTTCCGACCAGCGGTTCGCAGGCGAAACTCGGGCTGCCCGAGCCGCAGGCGTTGGGTGATCTGACGCCGGCCCAGTTGGGGAAGCTGGATTCGGCCGGGCTGTTGAACAATGTGCCGCTCACTCCTGAGCAGGCCGCCTACCTGCGAAAGAACGGGATGGCGGCGCCGAACGGCGCGACGAGGCTCGGTCAGCTCAATCCGGATCAGCTTGCCGCGCTGCAAAAGGGCGGGCTGCTGGACCAGACCCCGATCACCGACGCCCAGCGGGCGAACCTCGGGCTGCCCGAGCCGCAGGCGTTGGGTGATCTGACGCCGGCCCAGTTGCGGCAGCTGGATTCGGACGGGCTGTTGAACAACGTGCCGCTCAGTCCTGAGCAGGCCGCTTTCCTGCGGGAGCACGGCATGGCGGCGCCGAACGGCGCGACGAAGCTCGGTCAGCTCAATCCGGATCAGCTTGCCGCGCTGCAGAAGGGCGGGCTGCTGGACCGGATCCCGATCAGCGACGCCCAGCGGGCGGACCTCGGGCTGCCCAACCCGTCGGGGCAGTCTGGCGGGGGCGGATCCGTACCGGGGCTGAGGGAGCCGGGCAAGCTGCAGTGGCCTGACACCGGGCCGACGGCGCCGGTGGACAGAAATTTGTTCCCGACCACGGTCGACGGCAAGGCTGTGTTGCCCACGCCGGGCGCGAGCGGGAGCATCACCCCCCCGGTGCTCGGCAACGTCACCAAACCCGGCGCGGCCGTATTCCCGCACATGCCCGGGGTGCAGGTCGGTACCGGCGGCCTGTCGTCGGTGCCCGGCGTGTCCGGCTCGGCCGGGGCGCTGAGCCCGGACAAGTTGGGGCTGCCCGTCGGCGGCCCGGGTGGGGCCGGCTCGGGTGGGGCCGGCTCGGGTGGGGCCGGCTCGGGTGGCGGCGTGCCCACAGGCACGGTCGCCGGCGCTGCCATGCCGCAGCCTGGCTCGGGCGGTATGCCGTTCATGCCCCCCATGATGCCGGGCATGGGCGGCGCCCCCCACCAGGGGAAGGAGCGTGATCGTCAGCGCAGCACCTGGTTGAAGGAGGACGAGAAGGTCTGGGGTACCGACCCCGACTGTGCGCCGGCGGTGATCGGCCGGCGCGGTCGTGGCACCCGGGTCGAGGACGACGAGTTCGACACGCCTGATGAGCGTCCCGGCACCCAGGACGAGCGCCGCCGGTACCGGGGCCGTTGAACATTGTTTCGCCGAAGTGAACCCGCTGCTACGGACCAGCCGTGAGATGGCAAAGGAGGTAACGGGATGAGCATGTTGGGCGACGAGGAACTGTTGGCCGAGATGCGGGCGGCCCTGGATGAGGTTGAGGCCGAGGCCGACCGGGTACGCCGGCGCGTGGCCCGGTCGAAGACCACTGTGGAGGACAAGAAGAAGGTGCTGTCGGTGACCGTGGGTGGGCAGGGCGAGCTGACCCGGATCACCTTCAACGGGGACGCCTACCGGCGACTCGCACCGGCCGAGCTGGCCGACCTGATCGTGACGACGGCGCGTACCGCTCGCGAGGGCGCCGAGCGGAAGACGATGGCCGGTACCGCCAAGTTGCTGGCCGACCATGCCGGGCTCGGCGACGTCGCGCGGTCGGCCACGACCATGGAGGAACTTTTCGAGGGCGTCATCGGCCTGGCTTCCGGCAAGGATGACCGGCAGCGGGGGAGGGCGGCGTCATGAGTGCAGAAGTGATCACCTTCAACGGGGATGCCCTGGCCCAGCGGGTGGGGTTGCTGGGGGATTTCAGGGATGAGCTGGTTGGGACGATAGACGTGGTAAAGCTCCTCGCCGAGGGCCGGTGGGCGGGGGACGACGAGCAGAGCCAGCAGTTTCGCGCGTTCGTGATGCACCTCCTCGGGGATATCGTGCTCGGGGTCTTCGTTCAACTGGGTAACGGGGCCGGATTCCAGGGCGAGAAGTTGGGCGTTTATCACCAAGTCGGGGAGAACACGGAGGAGACCGTCAACGATTTGGTCCCGGAGATCAGCGGCGGTTATCGCGGCTGATCCGCACTAGAACGAGATGGTCGGAAGCTGGGGTGGCGGTCAGCGCGGCTGACTGATCCGCACTGGGTGCCCCTGATCGGGGGGCAGGAAAGGAGCGCGCGATGGCCGCCGCCATTCCGACCGTTGAGCTCGATGAGAGCGCGATGCGGGTTTTGGAAGGCTTCACCGGGTTCAAGTTGTCCCGGACGAAGCTGCCGCTGTTGTGGCAGGACATCGGCACGGCCGAAGTGCTGGAGCATCGGGTGCGTACGGTGCTTGGTCCGTTGCTGGAGCAGACGATCAAGGCGGTCGGGGAGGCGGGGGAGGGCGAGGTCTTCGACCGGTTCGTGGCCCAGACCGCTCCGTTCGTGAAGAAGATGGCCGAGACGGCCGACCTGCTGCTCGCCGTGATCGAGGGGGAGAAGAAGTTCTTCCTCGAGACGGAGACCGGCAAGCGTACGGCGGTGGCCATGTTCAGTTTCATGATGGCCGAGTTCGCCGTCGCCGCCGCGATGTGGTTCTGGAATCCGGTGGGGGCGGCGGCACACGTCGCCCAGACACGGTCCATCATCCAGGCGATCCTGCGTTCGGCGTTGGTCCGCTCGGCGGCGAGCAGCACGGCGATGCAGATGTTGTTCATGCCGGGTTCTGCGCTGCTGGCCCAGGTGTCGATGATGACCGATGGTCTGCAGTCCGGGGTGAACTGGTCGGCGGTCGGTCAGCAGGCGGCGTTCGCGGGGGCGGTGGCGTTCCTCAGCACGGTGGCGGGGCCGGCGTTGGGTAAGGTCGCTGGCGCTGTCGCCGGCGCTGTCAGCAAGCTGGGCGTGTCGGATGCCACCAAGATTCTGTTGACCGATGTGCTGACGCGGCCCGTGCTGGAGACCGGCGGGGAGGTGATCTTCGGTATCGGCTCCGAGGGGATGGTGCTGGGGGACGTCACCCTCGATAATGTCGGTGCGGACGTTATTTCCGGGGCGCTGTCGGGGGCGGGGGGATCGGCCGCGAGCGCGCTCGGGTTCGTGTTGAGTCGCGCCGTGATGCAGCCCCGGGTGCAGGTGCCTCGTATCGACTTCACGCCGGACGGTAAGCCGGTCATGCCGGTGGCGTCGACACCGGTTGGTGGGGACACGTCCACGGGCTACCAGAGCGGGGTCGACGATCCGACGGCTGTGGGTGCCGGCACGCAGGCCGCGCCGCCCACCCTGCCGCCCACCCCGCCGCCGCTGCCGGCAGTGAACCTGCCCGCGCCGAAGCTGAACCTGCCCATGCCGAAGCTGGACCCGTCGGTGCCGTCGTGGTCGGTGGCGTCGTGGTCGATGCCGGCTGCGCCGGCGCCGCAGTGGGTTGTGGCAGCTGGTGCGCCGGTGGTCGAGCAGTGGCATCGGTTCCAGCAGGAACTTGCAGACCGCTACGGTGGGCTGCTGGCCGGGACCGGGCAGGCACGGCAGTTCCTGGCCGCGCTTGCCGTGCCGGTCGAGCAGGTGTTCACCGAGTGGGCCGAGGCCCGGCAGAACGACCCGGCCGTCCCCGGTTTCCTGTCTCAGGTCGGTCTGCCCGCCACCGCCCTCACCAGCCAGTTCCTGTTCGGTGTCCGGGACCAGGCGGTCGCCCGGATCACCGAAACGCTCGCCGGGACGGTCCCGGCGGGCGGGCAGGTCCCGGCGGCGGTACGTCCGGAGCGGCTTGTCGACGCGCTGCGGGCGGAGTTCGACCGGCAGGCGTTGCGCGCGATCGCGGACCTGGCCGCCCAACACCACGTCGACCAGTTCGCCGCCGGCCTACCGACAGGCCCCGGCCTACCGACGGGCCCCGGCACGCCGACAGGCCCCGGCACGCCGACAGGCACAGGCACGTCCTCGGCCGCTGGCACGCCGACAGGCGCTGGCGTGTCGGCAGGCGCCGGGGCGGCGGTGCCGTCCGCCGCCGCGATCGAGGCGGTCGAGAGCGCCGTGCGGGACCATGTGGCCCGGAGCCTCGTCCCGATCCTCGGCGCCACCCCACTACCCACCGCACCACTGACCGCGCTGCTCGCCGCGGCGGCCAGTCCCGGCGCCGCGCAGGTCAACGCCGTGGTGAACGTGGTCCGGCAGGTGGTCACCGACCTGCCCGCCCGTTTCACGGCCGCGGCCATTCCCGACACCACCGCAGCGCACACCATCGCGTCCCCGGCGGACACCCCGACAAACCGGCGTACCGACGCGCCGACAGTGCCGGTGACTCCCGAGCAGCACACCGCAGCCGCGAACAGCCAGGCAGAAAAGCAGTTCACCGACCTGGCCCAGAAGTACGGCGTCAAGCCGGCCAACGGCCCCATCGCCGAATCGTTCCAACAGGACTGGGTCCACGGATACCACCAGGTCCTCGCGCAGGCCGCCGGCAGCGCCACGCCCGCCACCCCCAACACGCCGGCTGTGCCCAGCACGCCCAGCACGCCCAGCACGCCGCCTGTGCCCAGCACGCCCAGCATGCCGGGCACTTCGGGTACGGCCAGCACGCCGGGCACCTCCGGCACGCCGGGCACGTCCGGCACGCCGGATACGGCCGGCGCCCGCAGTACGGTGCCCGGTGGCGCCGCCCCCCGCACCGACGGCACGCCGCACACCAGCGACAGGACGTCGGTCAATGACACGTCCGTCTCCGGCGACGACAGCATCTTCAGCCGCGATAACAGGCCCGACGACACCTTCACGGTCAGTGAGATGTCCGTCTCCGGCGACGACACCTTCACGGTCAGTGAGATGTCCGTCTCCGGCGACGACATCTTCAGCCGCGATAGCAGCTCCACCAACACCGTCACGTCCAGTGAGATCTCCGCACTGAACGAACCGATCAGTCGCGACCCGGCCAAGCCCGACATCGGGGACAGGGATCCGTTCAGTGACATGTCCTCGTCGGCCGACCCGGTCGGGCGCGGCGAGCCGGCCAGCACGGCAACGGAACCGGCGGCCGCGGCGACCGGGCCGGCCGTCACGGCGGCCGAGTCCGCGCAGCGGGTCGCCGACTGGATCGATCAGACACAGGTGGGCCCCGGCAGCAGCCGCGACCCGTGGTGGTGGTGCGTGCAGGCCACCCTCGACGCCTTCAGAGCCCAATACAAACGGCTCGGCAACCGGGCGGTATCCGACGACCGGATCCTCGGACCCGACGGCCGACTCGCACCCACCACGAGCTGGGAACAACTCCTGGACATCCTCGACGCGACACCCGAACGCGTCGCCCACCCCGACGGAGTCGCCCCACAGGACGTACTCGCCGCGCTCAGGGCGGCACCGGGCTCGATGGTCGTGGTCAGGATCGCGCCACCGAACGAGGAACAACACGTCTTCGCCCTCCACAGCGACCCACAACCATCCGGACCACCGACCATCAGGGTGCGCGACGGCCTGGTGCCCGGCGCCGAGGACCGACCCGAACCACCCGACCCGACCCGGGACCCGTGGCTGCGACACCTGTTCGCATCGAGCACCCGACTCGCCGCGTTCGACAGCACCGGACGACCCACCACCATCACCAACCTCCTGGCCGACCACACCACCGCACACCCGCAGCCGATCACCACGACCGGCACCGACCCCAGCGCCATCCTGCTCGCCTCCACCAGCACACCCCGCGGCCCGTCCCACGCCATGCAGGCGGAGCGCATTTTCCCCGAGCTTCCCCTGGTCCGGTTCGGCGTGCCCCGCGACGGTCTCGACCTGCTGTACGCGTTCATCGCCTCTGAACCAGCTCTGGTCCGCACCGCGCTGGGCACGCGGCTGCCCGCCGACCTGCAGGCGTTCCTGTCCGATCCGGTTAGGGTGCGGGCCGCTGTTGCCGAGTCGGTTCATACCGGGGTGCCGCAGGGGTCCGAGCTTGGTCGGGTCACCGAGTTGTTGCGGGACCACGTGTCGGGCTATCTGGAGGAGAACGCGGGTCGGTTGCCCGCGGACGTGACCGCGCAGCGGCTCGCCTTCCGGCCGCAACACGAGCGGGATGTGGCGGCGCTGAGCCCCGATCAGGTGCTGCGGCGCCTCGGTGACCTGATGGACGCCGGTCTCCTGGAGCCGGCGGCTGTCCGGGCACGTCTCGACGAGATACAGGCGAATCCGGCGGACGCCGGCCGTCACCTGTTCGAGGTGTTGACGGCGCTGAGCCCCGATCAGGTGCTGCGGCGCCTCGGTGACCTGATGGACGCCGGTCTCCTGGAGCCGGCGGCTGTCCGGGCACGTCTCGACGAGATACAGGCGAATCCGGCGGACGCCGGCCGTCACCTGTTCGAGGTGTTGATCGACCCCGATCGCCAGCTCGACTCCGGGGAACTGGCGGCGGTGAAGGCTGCCGTGAACGACTGGGCGAACCTGTCGGCCACCCCGGCCGGCCAGTTCCTGGCACCGCTGCTGGCCCACGCGACCGGTGCCGGGATGCAGATTTCCCAGGTCGCCCCGGACGGGGTGCGGCCGGCGGGCGGGTACGGCCCGGCCGGGGGCGCCCCGGTCAGTCTGGCCCGCGTGGCGGCCGACCCGGAGCGGCCGGGCGTCGACACCCACTTCGACGCGCTCGTGCCGGAAACCCCTGCGGCGGTTGAGCAGCCGGCCGTACTCCCGCAGCAGCTCGCCCCGCCCCCGCAACCGCCGGCACCGGCCGCCGACGACAGTCAGCAGCAGGTCGTCCCGCCGGCCGCGTCCCCGGACGCGCCGCTGGTCGTGATGGCCGAGGGGCTGCCGGAGAACCTGCGGCTCCAGCGCGCGGTGGGCGGCGTCCTGCTGCACGACGGGGATGCCGCGCCCGGCCCGATCAGCTCGCGGGTGTTGGCCCCGACCGGCCCGGGCCCGGCCATCCTGCTGCACTCCTCGGTGCTCGACCCGGGCAGCCTCGGTGCCGCGCTGGCCGGGCTGCGGGCGCAGGACGCCACCATGGCTGTCCTGCACTGGCCGCAGGACCAGCCGGTCAGCGTGGCCCGGGCGCTGGAGGTCACCGCGCAGGGGCTGGGGCCGCAGGCCATGTTGTCTGTGCCGCGGTCGGCGCTGCGGGACCGGCCGACGCCCAGCCCGCAGATCGTCCCGCTGGACGCCAACGGTGAGGTGACCTTCTTCAGCGGGCGGCCCGAGCGGTACCTGTTCCTGCCCGAGGTCGCCGGCGCACCGCCCCGGCCTGCCCCGTACGGGCTGACCGAGCAGTCGCCCGGCGTGTACGGGCTGGGTGACGGTTGGGTGGCCTGGGACGGCGGTAGCCACCTGTGGATCGGGCCGGCGACCGAACTTGACCGGGTACGGCGGTTGTTGCCGGACACCGGCGGCTGGCTGGCCGAGCCGGCGGTGTTCCTGGGCTGGGGCGGGACTCCGCTGCCTGCCGGGGTGCGCCACCGGGTGGGCCGGATCTTCGCGGGCATGCCGGCCGCGCCACCGGCGCACCTGATCACCTCCGGGGTGGGGCTGGACCGGCGTACTCTCGTCCCGTCGGAGGTGCCGGGCCTGCCCGACGGGGTCCAGTTGAGCCACATCCCGGGTGGGGTGCTCGCCCACACCGGTCCGCGGCCACCGGCCGGTGCCACGACACTGCACTGGTCCGATTTGGCCACCCCGGACCGGCCCCGGCTGGTGTTGGACGAGACCGTCAGCGACCCGGTCGCCGTCGTGGAGGCCGTGAGCCAGGCACTTCCCCGGGGCGCCGATCCGCTCCAGGTGTTCGTGGCGCCCCCGGCCGCCGGCGCCCCGGGCACGCCGCCCGATGCCGCCGCTGCGCAGGTGGCGGACCGGTTGCGGGAGCGGTTCGGCGGGCTGCTGGAGCTGGTCCTGCCGGTCTCCGTGGTGGGCCGGCAGCCGGCCGGTGCCGACGAGCTGATCCCGATCGACGCCCGGGGTCAGGAGACCTTCCCGGCCGCCGCGCACGCCTGGCGGGTGCCGCTGCGTTCGGTGTCACCCCGGCAGCCCGGGCCGCTGGGCCTGACCTCGTCCGACACGGGCGAATACCAGGTGTACCGGGGGTGGACGGTCCGGGAGCACCGGGGGGTCGTCCTGTTCGCTCAGAACGGCACCAGCCCGGACACACTGTCGCCCGCCGCCCTGGCGGCCCCCGCGACCGGGGTGGCGGTGGTGATCCAGTCCCGGGGCGGTCCCATCCCGCGCGAGGTGGCCGATGCGGCCACCCGGCTGCTGTCCGGTGTTCCCGAGGCCGACCGGCACGTCCGGGTTTTCGGCAACGACGCCAGCGTCGGCCCGCCCGCACCCGACGCCGACGGGTCGGGTGGGCAGGAGTGGACGCCGCCGGCCAACCCGGACCGGCGGGCGCTCGCGCTCGGCGATCCCAAGGCGGAATTGCCGGACCTCGACCGCATCGAGCAGGCGCTGCGCGCCGACGCGGCCCGGCGGGGCATCACGGTGCCGGCCAACGAATGGGAAATGCTGCACGAGCTGCTGCTCAACAACTACCGGAAGGTGGTCTCCGAGGACGGGTACCTGTTCACGTTGGGTGGCATGGAGGTGCGCGCCCGCCTGCGACCGGGCGGCCCGCGGCTCGTCCCGAACCCGGCCGGCTCGTTCGACTCCGAGACGCCCGGGTTGTCGCCGGATGGCACCGGGGGTGGGACGAGCGCCAGCGGCGACTTCCACGCCAACCAGTTCACCCAGGGTGTTTTCCAGACCGGTGCGCACAGCCAGGCGGACGGCGCCGACACCCGAGCCGTGCGGCTGCGCGGCGACTACAACGTCGACGTGCCGCTCGGCCCGACGACCCACTGGGGACTCGGCGGCAAGCTGACCCTCAACAAGGTCGGCCGGAGAACCAACTACCTGGTCGACGCGGAGAAGGGCCGGGTGCTGGACACCCGCGCGGACTCGACGTTCTACTTGTACGACGAGCCGGGGTGGTTGATCGAGACGCGCGGCGACGGGCAGCCGTGGCAGGCGCTGGACCTGCCGGAGCCGCCGGACGGTCAGAAGCCGGCCCCGCTGCTGGTGGCGATCCCCAACCACCTGCTGAAGACCGCTGGCGAGCAGGTGGTCGCCGACCTGCCAGACGACATGCGGGACAACCTGACCCGGTTGCCGGAACTCTTCTCCGCCAGCAACATCACCGGCCTGAACGAGCTGTACGACCACATCATCGCCGAGCTGCGCGCCGACGGCTTCGACATGTCCATCGACAGTCCGATGCGTAAGGATCTGCAGCGCAAGCTGTGGAACCTGGAAGTCCACCTCGACGTGGCGGTGAACAACCGGCGTACGCCGGAGGCGGACGGTGATGCCGGCGCGTCGACCCAGGGCTTCCAGTTCACCGTGCACGACCGTGGGTTCGCGGCCGCCAGCATCCGGGTGTACGCCCGCCGGGTCGGCGACTCACTGCAGGTGGGCGTTGGCGACGGTGACTCCACGCCGGTGGGCGATGCGGGCGTGCCGCTGGGCGAGGCCAGCGACAAGGCCCACATCGAGAAGGTACGTACCGGGATCGTGGGGCAGGGCGGCGAAGTCACCGTCCAGCAGTCCAGTGGGCTGTCGGTGGGTGGCGCGGCCGATCTGCCGTTGGCCAAGCGCTGGAACGATCCGCAGGTGTACAAGGAGAAGGCCAAGCTCGGTGTCTCCGCTCGCGCCGGGATGAGCTGGACCAGCAACGACAGTGGTGGCGTCACGCGGGCATCGCTGAACGTGGTGGTCGAGCGGTACAAGGGCGACACGGTCAGCCGGGAGACTCGGCTCAAGTTGCACGCCGAGGTGGCCACCTCGGCCCGGCCACAGGACGGGCACCGGCGGACGCCCGAGGTGGACGGGTCGGCGATGGTCCGGATGTCCGCGCCGGACGCCTTCGACCACGGGTTCAGCGTCGACGCGGTCGTCTTCCGCCCCGATCCCATCCCCGGGCTGGCGGATGGTGTCCCGGCCCCGGTCCCCGCCACGGGCGGGCGGCCGCAGCGGGTGCCGCACGACCAGTGGCGGCAGCGGCTGCGCAACACCGGCGTGCACCCGGAGGACACCGGCGGCAACCTGGTGCCCCGGCACGTTCTGGAGGGCAGTGGCAGCCTGGGCCAGTCCCTGCCGCAGGTCGACAACCGGGCGGTACAGCAGGTCCGGGCCGGTCTCATGCAGGTGCTGGCCGACGAGGGGTTCCTTCCCGCGGACGGGGACCGGCCGTGGGCGCATGCGGCGCAGAGCCGGCCGGCGACCCCGGATCCGGGTACGCCCCTCGAGGAGCAGTCGCTGCTAAGCAGGGCGATCGAGGGGGTGCGTAACGCCTACGGCGAGGTCGTCCACCCCGACACCGACGCCGCGATCGACAACCTGAACCTGTTCAACAAGATGGTGAGCGGCGACGGTCTGGAATCGCACTTCCCCTCGATCACCCAGGGCGGCTCTGCCGTCCCCGAGGCCCCGGCGGGCGAGTCAACCCCGGAGCGGCCAGCGGGGATGACCTTCACCCTGCACAGTTGGCGCAACGCGGTGATGAAAACCGCCGTGGTGACCATCCACGCCGTCCCCCGGATCACCGCGGACGTCGACGCGGACGGCAACTCGGTGCACTTCGAACGGCTCACCGACGAGTTGAGCGTGGTCACCCTCGCCATGTCGCTCGGCATCGCCGGCCAGGGCGCGAGCGGCAACCAGGGCTGGTCGGTGGAGGGCGGGCTGGGGCTCGCGATGCCGTCGGGCGTCGAGTGGCTTCGTTCCGTCGGACTCATCGGCGGGTCGGTGAGCCGCAACGTCGGCGCCTCCGAGCGGTTGACCCGCATCGTCAACCGCCCGAAGCTGACGGAGTACGCCGGCCGGGTGATGCTGTTCAACTTCCCGTACGACTTCTTCTGGACGGTCGAGATCAGCGACCGGGACGCCCCGATCACCTCGCCCGAGCCGGTCCGCGCCAACGTGCGCGCCGCGCTGCTGCGCCTCAACTCCGATCCGGCCACCTTCAGCGAGGTGGCCCCCGTCGACACCGAACCGTCGGTGCTCAACCGGGGCGACGTGTACTTCCTCGACACGCACGGGCTGCGCGCCGCGGTGCGCAACCAGTTGCCGCCGGACCTGACCCGGGCCGGCCAACCGATGGCCGGGCCGGTGGACGCCTTTGCCAACCCGATCGCCGCCGAGGCGAACTTCAAGGAGATCCTGGACGGCAATTACGGCATCACCACCCCGGTCAAGCCCGGTTTCGTGGCGACCACCGAGGCCGCGATGTCGATCGGCGTGTCCCACATCGAGGGGGCGCAGTTCGTCGGCGCCACCCCGGACCAGTACGTCACCGGCCAGATCGAGCTGTACCTGGCCGAGACCGGCAACGCCGCCAACCACTCGTTCGCCAAGGAGTTCAAGCTGCCCAACTTCGGCCTCGAACGCGAGTTCGGTCCGCTGAAGGTCAGCTTCGGCCCGTCGGCGGGCGTGAAGGTGAGCGAGAGCAGGACGGTCGAGTCCAAGCGCGTCGGCGGCCTGGAGATGCTCAAGCTGGCCTTCGGACGGGGGTACGCCTTCCTCGCGCCCTACGACATCAATGTCCGCGCCGGCCTCCACAAGCAGGTCGGGTTCGTCGTCAGCCGGGTCAGCGTGCCGCGCGGAGCCGACCTGCGGGGCCGCACGATGCTGTTCATCCTGCCGGAGGCGGAGGCCCTGGCGCAGTACGCGGCCGGAAAGCTGCCGATCAGCGATTCGCAGTTGCTCGACGCGATGGGCCGGTGGTCCCGCGGTGAACTGGTGCTCAGCGGCAACACCGTGGCCGGGCTGCTCAGCCGGTGGCGTGGCGAGCTGGACGGCCGCACCGTCGCCGGGGTGCCCGACCTCGGCGCGTACCTGGTCCAGCACCGGGTCCAGACGTGGGCGCTGACGCTCGCCGACCGGCATGTGGACCTGGCCCAGCGCGGCGCGGTGCTCGACCCGAGCCGCCGCGCGCAGTTCGCCGCCGACTTCGGGATCGTCCTGGACCCGAACGTCAACCCGTTCAGCGCGCTGACCATGCCGCCCTACCTGACCCGTACCGGTGACCGGATGCTGGGCCACGCGGGCGTCGACGAGGTGGCGCTGTTCACCGGGCCGGCTCCGGCCGACGGCGGGCCGCGCCCCACCACGACCATGCTGGACGCGGTCCGGACGCTGATGGACACCGTCAGGCCCGGGCTGCTCGGGGCCAGCCACGCCAACTGGCCGGAGGCGGGGACCAGCTGGGGCGTGCTGATGTTCTCCCCCGACGAGTCGGTGGTCGGCGCGCTGCCCGGCAGCCTCGAGTCGCTGCAGTCCACGCTGGCCGGGCAGCGCGCCAACATCGTGTTCGCCGACATGCTGAACCGGTACAACGGCGTGACGTTCTACTTCGTCTACCAGCTGGGCAAGATGGCTGCCCAGGTGTTCAAGTTGAAACTCTCGGCCATCCTGGACGGCCGGCCGCAGTACACCGACTGGGAAGACGCCTACGGCATCGAGAACTATGCGCACTTCAACGACGAAACCGGTGACATCCTTGCGGAAGCGCTGGGCTGGTTCTTCATGCCGGGTAAGATCGGCTTCCTGGCCGACGGCAGCCCGGTGGCCATCGCCGGGTCGCTGTCGTTCGCGCCGGGTGGGGCACGCGGCGTCAAGGCCGGCAGGAAGACCATCCGGGAACGGACCGCCTACGACTGGTCGGGGCACTACAGAGCCAGGGGCAAGGTCAAGATCTCCCTGGAGCTCAGCCGGTTGAACATGCACGGCTGGCAGCCGAGCTACCTGCTGAACCACATGATCACGGCCCTGAGCAGCGCGACGGACTGGGCGTTGCACCACGCGCCCGCCGGTTTCGCCGACTGGATCTCCCTCGCGCCGGTGGAGCCGGTGCAGACCCATCACTACGAGGCGCGGATCGACTTCAAGATCCCCCGGGGGCAGGCCGAGGCCACGCCGATGCCCCGGTCGCCGCGGCTGGACCTGCGCGCGCTGCCGAAGCTGGCCGGCGACGCCTACGTCTTCGGCCTGGCCGACGACCTCTACCCGGCCGCCCGGAAGCTCATGGCCGAGGTGCTCGGCTCGCACGCCAACGACCCGGCCTACCGGGGCAGCATGGCGCTGGACGGCCTGCTGTCCCGGCTCAGCGTCGACAACCTCCTGTCCGACGCGCTGCGCCCCTCCGGATTCCTGCTCGGCTCGCACCTGTTCGTCGGGGGCGAGTCCAACAACCGGGTGGCCATGCGGCTGTACGTCAAACTGCATGGTCTGAGGATCGTCAGCAGGCTCGGCAAGACCACCGGTACCGGCCGATACGACAAGTCCCTGAACATCACGTCGGCCAGCCAGTCGCGTAACCTGTGGCGGCCCAACCTCGACGTGGAGATGTCGCACGCCAACCCGCTCGGCGCGACGAACATCGGTGCGCAGGAGGACAAGACCGTCACCGGCAAAATCACCACCGGCGCGAACCGGACCGCGCCGGCCAGCCACACCGCCGCCTTCGACAACGTCTTGCGTACCGAGGACCACCTCAAGACGGTGGAGGGCGATACGTACCTGGTCGAGATCAGCACCTCATCCCGTCTCGCCGCGGTCCCGCATCGGCACAGTGCGTTCCACCGCGACGCCGGCCTGGCGCCGATCGGGCCGGAGCGGTTCGCGGCCGACGACGCCCGCAGCACCGGTTGGATAAGCGGCACGAGTTTCCACGAGATGCACGCCGGCGAGGTACACGACCTCCTGCGCGCGCTCTCCGAACCGCACGACTGGAAGGCGAACAATCCGGCCGGCTGGCCCGCGCCGGCGGCCGACGCGCCCACGATCGGCCTGGAGGGCCTGCTGCAACGGGCCACCCCGGCGGGCATGGCCGCCGCCCCGGTGGCCGGCCGTGTCATCGAGGCCGGCGACTTCGACCCCGACCAGGCGCCCCAGCACGCCGCCCTGCTGATCCGCGACCAGCTCGGCAACCACTACGACCCGGTCAGCCCGCTGCGGCTCACCGCCAGCGCCGCCGAGCAGGCCCGCCGCCGGTACGAGGTGGTGCTGGACTGGGCGGTGGGCCACCTCCAGGGGCTCAACCCCGCGCAGCAGGACGTCGCCAACCTCGCCGAGCTGACCGCCTGGAAGAACCAGGTCGGCAAACTCGCGGTCGGCGCCGCGCTGCTCGCCACCGACGTGCGACAGTTCAACGAGCGGATCCCTGAGATCGTCGACCGGGTACGGGCGGTGCAGCCGCCCGACTCCGCGCCGGTCACCCCACCGGAGGAGGTGGAGCTGCTCGCCCAGGACCCGCGCACCGTGGCCCGGGTGGTGGCGTCCGAGCTGAAGACCCACCTCGACCTGACCGTCACCGACGAACAGGGCGCGGCCAGCCGGTACCGGATCGACCCGCAGGGCTGGATCGTCGAGCTGCGGGAGGGCCAGGACGGTACGTTCGCCCCGGTCACGGCCGTCGAGGCGGTGGACGGGCTCCACCGAGACCTGAGGCTGCGGGCCGGCAGGGCCGGCATCGGCGGGGGGCGGCAGCGGGAGATCTACCGCGAGCTGCTGAAAGGTACCGCGGTGCAGATGGACGCCGCCGCGATGCTCGGCCCGGAGCTGGAGCGGCACATCCGGCAGGCGCGTGACAACGCCGACGACCGCGCCCGCGAGTGGATCACCGAGGGCCTGCCCGCCGGACCGGCGAACCCCATCGCGGCCCACGCCGCCCGGCACGACACCGACACCCCGCAGACGCGGGCCGGTCGGGCACGGCGGCTGCTGGCCCCCGCCCTGCCCCCGGGCTGGACCACCACCGGACCGCTGCCCGAGGTGCCGGACACGCTGCGGCCCGGTACCCGACTGTTGATCACCGGCCCCGAGGTTGCCTTCGCGGCGCGTTTCGACGCCGACGGCACCTACCGGCGCTACGATCCGATCGCCCTCGGGGCGGTCGAGCGGACCCTCACCGCCCAGGAGTTCCAGACCGAGGTGATCCTCGCCGCGCTCCCAACCCTCAGCGAAATCCCCGCGCCGAAGCCCGTCATCCTGGTCGAGCCCGACGTGCTGACGAGTTGGCTGCTGCACGACGGCGACTGGGCGGCGTCCCGGCAGTTCGCGGAAGCCAACCTCGAGGCGCTGCGCGCCGACCCGACCGCGGCGCGGCTGGCGCAGGACCAGCAGCAGGCCCGGCACCAGGCCCTGCTGGAGGCGATCCGTGCCGGACAACTGGCGGCCGCCTTCGACTACCTCGACGCGGCCGACGCGGCGGCCCGGCACCGCGTGCTCGCCGGCGCGGTGGCCGCGGTGGCACCGACCGACCCGAACGGCTCGACCGGCCCGATCGACCCGGCCGCGCCGGCCGGGCTGCGGGCGCTGGCGGATCTCGTCGACGCCGATCCGCGGGTGACCCAGCCCGGGCCGGAGCGGGAGGCCGTCTCCGACGCGGGCATCCTGCGGGCCGTGGCCGACATCCTCGACCCGGCCGTCGGACCACTGGACACCTTCCGGTCCATCGCCTCCGCCGCGGGGACCATCAGCCCCCAACAGAACTGGCCGGAACCCCTGCAAGACCTGGCCGACCGGCTACCCCCCACGGCAGGCCGCGACGACGTGGCGACGCTACGCGCCGCCCTCGACGTCAACAAGCGGATGCTGTACCACGGCGTCGCCAAGCTGCTCGGCAGCTCGGACGCCGGCCCGGTGGCCGCCGCGGTGACCTCGTCCGGGACGACCGCGACCGGCCTGGCCCACGCGTGGCGGGACGTCTCCACCCCCGCCGACCTGATCCCGGCGCTGCCCCCACCGGCCGGCGCCTGGGCCGGGACGCCGGACACCCGGCTGTCGGCAGACACCCCACTGCCGCCGGCCCACGTCGTGCACCACCCGATGCCCGCGGCATCCGCCTCCCTCGACCGGTGGCTCGCCATCGGCAACTGGCACGACTCCCGCGCCTTCCTCGACGATCACCGGGCGGACCTGCTCTCCGACCGGGCGCACAGCGAGCTTCAGATCCGCCGGGCGGGGCGGCCCCACGACGTGGATCTCGCCGCCCGGGACGCGCTGCTCACCCTGGCCCGCTACGGCCGCGTCGAGGACGGATACCGGTACCTGCTCGGCCCCACCCCACCGGCGCCGGTAGCGGCCGGGACCCCGGCCCCGACAACGCCCCCGGTGCCGGCTCCGATACCGGGGGCGCCGACCGGGCGGCAGGAGATGCTGACGAGCCTGCTGGCCCGGCCGGACCTGGCCGACCCAGCCGCCGTGTCGGCACTCGGTAACCTGGCCGCCACCCTGCCCGGCCCGGTCGACGCCGTGGACGCGGCGATCCTGCAGCTTACCGCCGACACGCTCGCCGGTTTGAGCGTCTCCGATGCCGCCGTCACCACGCTGGTGCAGGACGCGCGTCAGACCCTCTCGGCACCGCAGCGGCATCAGTGGGCCGAGACGATCCGCAACCTCGGTGCCAACGCCACCGGCGCCCGCGGGGCGGCACTGCGTCACCTCGCCGATCGGCTGTTCACCACGGCACCGGATCCCGATTCGACCCCGGACGCCCCGGACGCCACGACACGGCAGGCGACGCGGCAGCGCCTCCAGGAGGCCACCCAGGAACTTCAGCGCACCGTCGACGACCTCGGCCAGGCGCGCCGGAACGAACGCGACGCGCAGGGTGCCCGGGCCGCCGCGGCGGCGGCGCTCGACGCCGCCAGGAACGCCGTCACCGCCGCCGAAGGCGAACGCGCCCGGCTCGAGGAGAACATCGGCGACCTCAACCGTGCGATGCCGGGACTCGAAGCGGAGGTGACGCGACGAGAGGAGTTGGAGTCAGCGGCCCGGCAGACGGTCGACGACCTCGCCACCAGCCAGGACGAGCCACGGCTGGCCGCCGCCCAGGCAGAGCTTCTCCAGGCGCAGCGGGAACTGGACACGGCCCAGGCGGCGCTGGAGAAAGCCACCAGCGACCTCCGGGTCGCCGGGCAGGATCTCGACCGGGTCCGCTCGGAGCTGCCTGACCTGCGCCGGCAGGTCGAGACCGCGAGCGAGGAGTTCCGAGCCCGCGACATCTCCGCGCAGGCGCACACGAACACGGTCCGGGTGCTCGACGAGGCCAGGACGGCCAGTGAGGCGGCCCGGGACGCGGCGCAACTGCAGGTGGACGCGATGGCGTTGCCGGTCCCGCCGGTCCCGCGCGGTGCCCCGGTCGTGGACGTGGACGCGGCGCTGGCCGAGATCGCCCGCTCCGGCCACGGCCGGTCCGTCGTCCAGGAGCTGGACCGCTCGGTACGCGCGCAGCACGGCGGCACGCCCCCGGCGCGGGTGGTGCTGCGCACCGACCCGACCCGGCAGGCCGACAACGCCGCGACCGCCCCGGCGGACGAGACCGCCGTACACGAACTGGACCGGGTACAACTCGCGCGGGACCTCGCCGTGAGCCTGGACACCCCGGTCGAACTGCGGGTCCACGGTGGTAGCACCGCCGAGCCGTCGTACCTTGCCTACCCGGGCGGGGAGATGGTGCGGCTGGACGCCACCGGCCGCCCGGAGACCCTCGACGACGCCGTGCGGCGGCTGCCGCAGCGCCTCCAGGACGACCTGGCCCCGCACCGGGACCGGCCCGACGTGAACGCCCGGCTGGAGATCCTGCACGAGGCGGAGATCGAGTCGCGGCACGACTTCGCCACGGCCGTGGCCGCCCTGGTGGAGAACCTGAACCGATACCAGGGGTACCTGGCCCACCGGTGGTTCGCCCAGGACGTTCCGCCGGTCGACGCCGCCGGCCTACGAGCATTGGCCAACGGCCTGGACACCACGGCCTGGCCGGCCCCCGCCGGCACCCCGCCGGCCGGGTCGGTGGAGACCGGCCGCCCCGACGACATGGCCACCGCCTGGTTGGCGTACACCCCGCAGCGGCGTGCCGAGATGATGGCCGACCTGCTGCCCGAGGCCCCCGGGCTCGGGTTCACCGTGGGCAGGCCGACCCGCGATCTGCCGGCCGATTCGCCAGCGGGCACCCGGGTGCTGGCCGTGGCCGGGGCCACGGTCGCCGCCGGCGTGGTCCTGCCCACCACGCAACTGCGCTGGTACGAACCCGCCCGCAACCAGATCCACACCGGCAGCACGCAGATGCTCGGTAACTGGGCCAAGGACCGGGCCGGCGAGAACGCGGAACCCGACGACATCTGGTACATCGTGCTGACGCCCACCCCGGCCGTCGCCCCGGCCGTGGCCCCGACCGCCACCCTGACCGCCGCGCACACCGAGGCCCCGCACACCGGGGCTCCGCACACTGAGGCCCTGCCCGGTACCCTGACCGCCGATCTCGGGCTCGCCGCTACCCACGGGCCGGCCGCGGAACGAATCCACAATGTCGCCATGGCGGACACGTTCAGCGGCGTGTACTTCGCCGACCCGGCGGTGGCGGATCCGGGCGCGGCGGCGGACCGGACGGCGGCAGAGGCGCTGCCGCGGGTGGACGGATGGTTCACCATCGCCGGGCACCGGAACCTGGCCGAGCGGTTGGCCGACGATCCGGTGCGCCGGGCCTTGTTCCTGCGGATGCTCACCGCCTCGCCCGCCTGGCAACACGCCGTCGCGCAAGCGCAACAGCGGGGCGGCGACACACCCGACATCATGCTCGTCTGGTGCGACGCGGCATGGCAGGGACCGGGACAGGCCACCTCCTTCGGTGAATGGCTCCGCACCCAGCTCGGCGCCCGGCGGCTGATGTCGTCCACGCACGAGGTAGACCAGATACCCGGCGAGCTGCGGCCACACGCGGACGAGCCGGTGCGGTCCGTGTTGTTCTCGGACGGTTCGGTGGAGTTGTTCGGGCCGGATCTGGTGGAGGCGGTACGGACCGCGGACATCGTCGAGAACGGTCAGGAACCCGACGTGCACTGGCCGGACCAGCAGGCCTTCGACGCCGCCGGCGGCCAGCACCGGTGGGCCGGCTCTGACGCTCCGCACGGCGATCGGCCGTCCGGTGCGGAAGGTGACCGGTTTGATGGTGGCCCGGAGATTCACGCCGATGACCTGTCGAGTTTTCTCGATATGTCGGCGGAATTGGCTTTCCCGGATTTCCTGCGGACGGAGACCGGCGGAGCGGGTGGGTTCCCGGGTTCGTCGGCAGCGCCGGCACCGGCGCCTGAATCTTTGCCCGAGGGGCCAGGGGTGCCAGCGGCGTCTGGCTCGGAGTCGCCGCCGTCGGAGTCGGGAACTGAGCCGACCCCGAAGCGTCAGCGCATCGATGGGCCGGCAGAGGAGCCTGATGGTGACCCGGAATTGTTCGATGTACGGGGATCATGGGATTTACTGGATTGGCTGGGGACGGAGACCGGCGGAGCGGGTGGGTTCCCGGGCTCGTCGGCAGCGCTGGCACCGGTGCCTGAATTTTCGACGGAGGGGCCAGGGGCGCCACTGGCGCCTGGGTCGGCGTTGCCGCCGCCAGAGGACGATGCGCCGCCGGCCGGGTGGCTGTCGTCAGGGATGGATCCGTCGGCATTCATCATGGGGTTGCCGTCGGAGAACCGCGCGCTGGACGATGCGCCGGTCGGGTCTCCGGGCTCGTCGGCAGCGCCGGCACCGGTGCCTGAATCTTTGACCGATGAGCCAGGGACGCCACCGGCGCGTGGCTCGGCGGTGTCGCCGGCGGAGGTCGATGTCGCGTCGGGCTTGGAGCAGAAGGTGACTGCGGCGATCACCGCGTTGTCGGCCGTGGTGTCCAGTGACCAGGCGACACTCTTCGAGGAGTGGGCGCTCAAGGTGTTCGACTTCGATCCTCGGCGGTTTGACATGGGGGCGGCCGGGGTCTTTCAGCCGGTGTTGGACGCCTTTGGGGGCCAGTTGGCGGAGGTGAAGGTCCGCAGCCTGGATGGACTGCGTGCGTGGGTGATTCGTGAGTTGGCCGACGACCTCGCCCGGGGTACCGAGTCGAGGTTCAGGGAGATTCTTCCGTATCCGGAGGGCGTGTCGGAGCAGGAGCGGGAGGCGCTGCACCGGAAGTGGTTCCCCAAGGTCGTAGGTGGCGGGGTTCACGAACTCACGCTTGTGCCTTTCCATGTGGCGGCCGAGAAGTTGGGGCCGATGCAGGTCCATCATCCGTTCGGTGCCCCGTACCGCATCGGCCCGCAGCCGGGTGACGGTGTCGTCCCGAAACAGGTCCTGTGGTGGAGGGGCGCTTACTTCCTCGTCAAACCTCGTGCCGAAGACGGCATCGCCGACCAGATCGCTGCGGGCTTCCCCCAGGCAAAGGCAAAGATAGACACCAGCGAGCGGGAGAAACTGGATGGGGAGTTTGAAAAGACACGTGATCTGCTGCAAGACGCGATCGCCAAGGCGGAGAATCCCGACAGCGCCTACTCGCGTATCCTGGAAAATACCTTCCGGAGTGACCTCGCGGTCATCCGTCAACGCTCCTCCTTCCCGTACAGTCAGGTCCAGGAACTCGCCGCGCACCTCCGATACTTGCGCAATCTCAAGGACCAGGGCGGCTGGGAAGACCAGCGCCCAAGAGACCTCTTTCGCCCATTCACCATTCGCGTCCCGGCCACCCCGGTGCGGCATGACCCGGAGATATCGGGGTTCACTCGTCCGGTGCCCGGATTGAGCATCTGGCTGGCCGGCCAGGAGATGCGTCTCGATGGTATCGATGGGATCGATGGGCTTGTGCGCCCGGGTGATGAGGTCGATGTCACTATCGGGAAGAATTGGAGAGGGAATGGTGCCGGTTTCGTCGAAATCCGGTACACCCGGCCCGACGGCACCGAAAGCGCCATCTTCCAAAGGATCGACCGCGTGTTCACTCCCGACGAGTTGAAAGCTCTGAAGAGAATGGCACCCGGCCGGGCATGGAAACCCGATCACCCATTGTTCGTCGATTCCTACCGCAGCACGACGACCATAAAGTTAAACGAGGGGCGATGGAGATTGGGCTCACGGCTCGGCGGGAGTGGCGGGGCGGAGTTAACTCCCAATGTCGATCTCCCGGGAGGTGTCGTGGCCGGCGGAGGTTCGTTCAACCTCCCCACGATGACGAACCGAATTGTTTACAGAGCCGGGTTTGGCGTCACTGGTCAACCCCTGATGGTAGCGAAAATGACGGCCGAAGAGACCGGACAGGACCTGTACGTGGAAGTGGTCAACCCCGCCCTCGCCGTGCACAACATCATCGGGATGTTGAAGTCCGAAAATGTGTTGTGGGAGCTGGAGGATCAGTGGGATCTTTCCGGCGCAGTGACTTACAAAGATAAAATTCTGACGGACAACAGGCTGCCCGCCCCCCTGCGTACTACCATTGGTCGAAAGGGGAACCTGACCCACGGTGGGGGGGAGGTGCAGGTTGCCCAGGGGACGGAGATCACCTTCCGGGTAGGGAAATGGCCGCGGCTGGCCGGATCGGAAATCGGCGTTTTCGTCGTGGTCAGGGCGCCGTTGGTCCGCGACGCAAGCCGACACGCCTACCGGCTCCTCGACACGGGCATGAAGATCGATAAGCTCGATGAGATCATAAAGAAATTCAACAAGCGGCAGGAAAGGGCTAATCGGCGTATCCCGCTAACCGAGTCGGCACCTGAGCGGCGTCGGCGCGTCCGGGGTGAGCCGAGCGCAGGGGATGGGTCGTCGTTGCACTTGCCGGAGGTGCCCGGCCAGGCGTGGAGACTCGACCCCCCATCGTTCGTCGGGTCCTACCACATCACGGCGTCGCTAAACGCCAAATCGAAAAATTCTCGGAAGTTGGACGTAAAACTCGCCGGCCGCCCGGTCTATATCCCACAGACCGTGGTGGTCGACGGAGATTCGTTCGACTTTCCTGCGGACATCAAAAAAGTTCGTCTCGAACTCGGGTATGACAGCACTGGTCGATCCGCCGCGTTCGTGGAACTACCGGCCGAAAATAGTCCTACCCGGGAGACCCTGTACCTGGAGCTGGAGCCCGCCCCCACCGCAGACGACATCGAGTCGCTGCGCATAAAGGCGCTGTGGGTGCCGCAGGATCAGTGGGATCTTTCCGAGGCAGTGGAGTTCGAGGACGTAATGGCGGCCCACCGATTGCTCCCTCCCCTGCATATTTATCTTGGTACGGAAGGCGTGCTCGGTGGGGCGGAGGTGGATATCACCGCTCAGACGCTGGTTACCTTCCGGGTGGGGAAGTGGTCGCGGCAGGTCGGATCGGAATCCGTTACCGGCGTTTTCGCCGTGGTCAGGGCGCCGTTGGACGACGGAACCGGGCACGCCTACAAGATCTTCAAAACGAAAACGACGGTCGATCAGTTCCTTGCGCTCATAGAAGAACTCCGAGACCGGCAGGAATTCTTCAACATGCGCATCCTTAATGGGTGGCAACCTAAGCCGACCAGGCAGGGTCCGAGCGCCGGGCAGGGGCCGAGCGCCGGGCAGGGGCCGAGCGCCGGGCAGGGGCCGAGCGCCGGGCAGGGGCCGAGCGCCGGGCAGGGGCCGAGCGCCGGGCAGGGGCCGGGCGCCGGGGGTGAGTCGGGTTCCGAGGATGGGTCGTTGCCTGGTGGTGCGGCGGCGTTTGAGTGGGGTCGTGTGGGGGGTGGTTCGTCCCCGATCGAGATTGATGCGGAGCGGTGGCGGCCGAATCCTGATGTGAATCCGTTTGGTGGCGAGGGTGGGCCGGGGCGGCTGTTTGGTGATTTGGTCGCGGTGCGGTACGAGCTGGTTCCGGGGGATGAGTGGGTTATTCGGCGGCGGTTGTTTGTGGAGGGTCCGAAGGACGCGGTGGCGCAGGTGAAGCAGCGCACTCTGGACGGTATCGCCGAGTTGAACGGTAAGCCGGCGGTGTTGCCGGAGGTCGGCAAGACGCTGCGGTGGGAAGTGCAGTTCGTGGACGATGAGGCCCTGGCCCATCAGAAGGTCACGGTCGTTGCCAAGGGTAGCGGGACGGATCAGCGTCGTTGGGCGGCGGGTGAAAAGCCTGGGGTGTACGTGCATGAGGTCGTGCATGGGGCGGGTGTTCTCGACAGGGGCGACTCGACGCTGATGGGCCCGCACAGGCATGGTGATGATTGGAGTTTGTCCGACGAGGATCTGAAGGACATCGTCAAGATCCTCAAGCCTCATTACGCCGGTGTCGTGGGCAGTGACGGTCCTGCGATACGGCCGCCGGGTGCGGCCAGCGCGGCGCAGGGCCCGGCCAGCATGCAGGAGTTGTGGGACAAGGGCTTCGCCGCGCCGCCGAAATTCCCCGGCTACGAGTCGGGGGTTTCCGGTGGGTCGGCTGGTGGTGTCGTCGATTCCGTACCGCCTGCGCCTGCCGTGCCGCCGTCTGGGTCGCAGTGGGCGGCGGAGACCGACTCGTTGCGGGAGGCTCTTGACCAGGCGTCGAGGACGCCGTTGCCGCAGGATCAGCCGGCCACCCCGCATTCACCTGCGCCGCCTGCGCCGCCTGCGCCGGTGACGCCGCCTGCGCCGGTGACGCCGCCTGCGCCGGTGACGCCGCCTGCGCCGGTGACGCCGCCTGTGCCGGTGACGCCGCCTGTGTCTCGGTCGCCGGAGGAGGTGTTTTCTGAGCTTGTTGATTTGAAGTCGGAGTTGGAGGCTCTTGATTTTCGGATTAGTCGTGGTGGGAATGGGGTGGAGGGGCTTGAGGCTGTTCGTACTGGGGTGCGGGCAGCGTTTGACGAGAATCTGAACCGGTTGTTGGGTGATGCGGAGTGGGCGCCGCGGGTTCATCATTGGAGTGGGGGTGAGTTCGATCCGGCGGTGCGGGCGAGTGTGGATGGCCTTCGTGAGGAGTTGAAGGAGGGGGCTGGCGGTTCGCTCGTTGGTTTGTTGGATGCTTCTTGGCTTGCCACGGTGGTTCAGATGGAGGCGGGCAGGGTCGCGCCGGGGGATGGGCCGAATCGTCTTGGTGCGTTTTTGCCGTTGGTTCGTGAGTATGTGGATGGTGGGGCCGAGACGGTTACGGCTGATCATGTGGCGGTGCTTGACGGCTATGTGGATCGGCTGAACGCGGCGAAGCGGCCGGTGGATCGTGATGGGTTGTTGTGGGCGGCGGGTTTCCGCACTCTTGGCAGGGTGTTGGGGCCGGTGGGGTCTGTGGACGGCCGGGCGCCGGGGGATGACACCGGCTCAGAGGCGGGTTCTGCGGCGGGGGTGAAGACTCCTGACCAGTTTGTTGACGAGTATTTGTCGGGGTTGCGGAGTCCGGTGGGGGCGGGGTGGCGTCCGACGGGTGGTGGCACGAGCCCGGCCACTTTCCGTGATCATGTGAAGACGCTGCGTGGGGTGTCCCTGGGTGTGGATGGGGACGGGCGTCTGGAGCCGGGAACGCTGGCGTTGGTGCGGGAGTGGGCGGAGGGGCTGCAGCACGAGTCCGCGCCGGGTGGTGCCGTTTACACGGCGGATTCGGTGGCGCGGTTGTCCGGTGGTCTGGCTGATGCGGACATGGTGGCGCAGTGGTGGGAGGAGGCGTCGTCGCGTCCGGGGTTGTCGCCGGAGCTGGCGGGGTGGCGGCCGGATGGTACGGGCCCGGCTACGTACCGGGATTTGTTGCGGCAGTCTGTGGACCTGCCGGCGGGGGTGTCTCTGGGTGATGGGGTGGCGGATCCGACGGTGCGGGCGTTGGTGAAGCCGTGGGTGCAGGGGCTGCGCCCTGCCGGTGGTCATTCCGGCACGCCTGAGACGGTGGCGCAGTGGTCTGGTGGCCTGGTGGATCCGGTCACGGTCGGGATGTGGTGGCGGGAGGCGCCGTCGTCGTATGTGCCGTGGGCGGAGCGCGCGTTGGAGGTGCGGTGGCTGGCGCGGCAGGCGGGGTTGACGGTTACGCGTCCGGATGATGCGCGGGTTCTGGACACGGTGGTGCAGTTGGCGCACCGGCAGTATCGGAAGGATTTCCGGGGTGCGCGGCCGTTGGGGCCGTTGGGTGTGCCTGCTTTGCGTCGTGTGGTCGAGGTGAAGTTGGGGGTTGATGGTTCGGCGCCGTTGTCGATGGATGTGTTGCGGTTGGTGGCGGACAAGTCGGGGGCGCGGCGGAAGTGGGAGCAGTCGCACGCGTTCCAGGCGTGGGCGCGTCGTCAGGTTCAGCGTTCGTTCGGTAAGTCGGAGTTCGCGGGTGGTGGTGCGCGTTGGCATTGGTTGGATGGTGGTTATCGGCAGGTGGTGACGCTGTTCCAGCGTGGGGCGGAGAAGTGGGAGGGGATGCCGGACTCGCCGTGGGAACGGGAGCGTGAGCAGTCGCAGGTCCGGGACTTGTTGAATACCACCGATTCTGGCCGGAAGGTTCCTGACGGGCAGATCGAAAAATTGGTGCGCGTGCGCCGTAAGTATTTCGCGGATTATCGGAACCGGCGGTTCACGGACGATGGCGGGTTCGCTGATTACCGGTGGATGACGCAGCAGTTCTTGAATGACACCCGGACGGATGCCGGGAACATTGAGCGGTTGGCGACGATGTTGGCGGCTCCGTCGCGGGAGGTGGTGGGGTGGCGGCCGTCTGCCGATGGTAGGGGTCCCGCCAATTTCCGTGACTTCCTGAACAGTCAGCGGCTTCCGTCCTGGGTCTCCCTGCGTCGGGATGAGAACGGCCGTCTGGGGCCGGAGGCGGAAGCGTATGTGCGGCCCTGGGTGGAGGGGCTGCAGCATGAGGAGGCCCTCGACGGCTATCTGCATGACCCGGTGACGGTGGCGGCGTTGTCCGGGGGCCTGGTCGATGCGGTGACGGTCGACAGGTGGTGGCGGGAATCGAGTGCGCGCAGCGGTGCGCCGGTCAGGACTGAGTCGGTGCCTGCGCCGGTGGTCGTGGAGGGCTCGCGGCCTGCGTCGGTGGCGGAGTCGGATGGGTACCGGCCTGCGACGCCGGTGGCATCGGACGGGCGGGGGCGGGAGTTCGAGGCGCCGGCTGCCGAGGCTGACACGTCGGTCAGGGCTCGGGTAAGGGCTCAGGTGGAGGCGGGTTTCCGGGCGGCCGAGGCCGCGGCGGGTACGGTCGCCACGACGGTCGGGGGGGCGGCCGGTTCTGCCGCCCAGGCTGTCGGTGGCCCGGCGGGTTCTGCCGCCCGGACTGTCGGCGGTGCGGCGGGTTCGGCTGCCCGGGTGGTCAGGGGCGCGGCGGGTTCTGTCGCCCGGTTGGTCGGGGGCAGGGCGGCTGTCGCCGCTTACAAGGCGACCCGGGACAGGTTGCACTACGAGCGCACGTTGATCGAGCTGGCGACGGCGGGTTGGAAGTCGCCGGCTGATCATCAGGCGGCGGTGTCGTATCGGCCGTCGTTGCCTGGTCACACGGCGGAGGAGATCGCCGAACGCAGCCGGTTGATCACGTCGTTCCACAATGTGTTGGACATTTCGTCGTTCGTGCCGGATGTGGCGGGCTGGTTGAATCGGATCACGCCGGCGTCGAAGGGTTCGATCAGTGCCGGCGTGGTGGAGCAGAAGCTGAAGTCGTCGTTGGGGAAGGCGTTCGATGAGGGGATCGGGCTCGAGACGGCTGATGGTTCGTTTGATGTCCGGTTGTGGCCGGTGCCGGTGGGTAAGCCGGTCAGTGATGCGGGGAACTGGGTCAAGCGGGGTAAAGACGGGAGCACTCTTGCGGCGGGCAAGGCGGAGTTGCGTTGGTTCGCCTACAGGGAGGCGGGTGGCTCTCGGTTTGACGGGAGTTTGTTCCTTGGCGAGTTCTTGGGGAGTTATCAGGCCGGCGTGGGGGTGAAGGGCGAGGTCGGCGGGCTGGCGTTGCACTCGCGTCAGTTCGGTCCCCGGTCGTTCGTGTCCAACAATCCGGCGCGGTACCAGTTCCTGCGGATGAAGGAGGACGGTGGCCTGGCCGAGGTGGATGTGGCGTGGGTGGCCCGGGTGCAGGAGCGCGCGACCGGCAAGTGGCGGAACTTCGCGTTCACCACCGCCGAGGGGGATATCCGCCGCGACACGTTGCCGTATCTGGTGCCGCAGGCGTTGCTGCCGCATGACGAGACGCTGCGGAACAATGGCAGGCCGGACCCGGCGACCACTGGGCCGAATGCCCATACGCATCTGGTGGACCCGGACTACCTGGTGCCCAAACCGATCAGCGATCCTTCCGAGTTTTCGCTGGAGAAGCTTGACTTCGCTATCACCAGGTTGGATCTGGTCGCGCGGGTGATGACCGTGCTGGGTCAGCAGTTGTCGCCGGACGATTACGCCTTCTGGGGGCCGGTCGTGAAGCGCAAGCTCAACAACACTGATCTCGCGATCAAGTTGGACAAGCTGCGGTACTCGGGCGACGACATTCAGCGGATGTTCCGCATCAGCGAGGTGCGTGGTGACCGCAGCCTGAACCTCACGTTGACCGATGCTCAGATCACCTGGGTGCTCAAGGGCAGCGAGGTCGACATGAGTAACGAGCTGCGATTTGACGACATTCGGGGAAATATCGCGCGTAGTATGGCCGGCGCGGACCGGCAGCGGCGGACCGGTGGCGGGTTTTTCGGCCAGATCAAGATACCCCGTGGTCCTCGCCTCGGTTTCGGGATACGTCATCGGGAGCATCGAGGCCAAGAGACGGGCCGTAATCACCGGTCTCTGATCACGTCCTCGAAACGGCTCGGTGGCCTGCTGCAGGTCGTCGGTTTCGATTTCGCCCCGAAGCTGAACGTGGAGGCGACCAACAACGGTGAGGTCACGTCCACAATCAACAACGTGTTGGTGGACGGCGGTTCCGCCGACGCGTTGCTGGCCGCGGTGGACGTGTACAACCTGCGCCGCGCCGATGGGGAGCGGTTGTTCGTTCCCAACCCGAAACTGATCGAGCGTATGCAGGCCGAGGTGGCGAAGCCTGACGCGGGTAGCGAGAAGAAGCGCACCCTCAGCCAGCGGATGGTCGCGTTGCTGGACGCGATGGGCGCGCCCGCGCCGAGCATCGCGGACGGGGTGGTGGAACCGGCGAAGGACCGAAGCAGCCAGCAGTGGTGGCGTCCCGGCGCGGGCCTCGGCATGGATCACGTCGAAAAGATCGAGGGTAACCGGGCGATCTACAACAGGGTCGTCCCGCAGTTGGTGGATTTGGGTTACCTGCCGGCGGCCGCGCGGGGGGCCGAGGGACAGACCCCGTTCCAAGCGTTGGCGGAGGTGGCCGGCCCTACCGGCGCGGGTATCAACCAACCGGACCAGGCCTACCAGAACTGGTTGCGGTTGGTCGACGAGTTGGCCGGCGACAATTTGCTGTCGCGTCGTGTCGACCTGTTCGGTGCGGGTAAGAGCCGGCCCGGTGTGACTATTGAGCTGCCGCATCCGGATGCGCCCACAGACCCCAGCCGGACCCTGTTCGGCGGGGTGTCCGCCGAGGTGACCGCCAGCAGGTTCACGGAGATGACGCCGTACGAGATCCAGGTCGCGGTGACCGACATGGACATCATCTACGCGCGCAACGCCACCGGTCGTCTGACGAACCTGGACGGCGTCGGCCGGGATCCCGGGACTCCGAATCCGGTTCCTCTCAGCGCGACGGCGCGCAGAACCAAATACCCGTCGGCGAAGCAGGGCCGTAACCTTTCCAGCTATCTGACCGCCGACACCGACGGGCAGAAGTTGCCGGCGGCGCGATACAAGGCCGACCTCCGCTTCCACCTGTTCGGGCTCATCGGCAACGGCGAGCCCATGAAGTGGGGCAGCGTCAAGGGCTCGGCGGACGTGCTGCAACCCGACGTCCTGGCGGACCCGCCGCCGGTCGAGGACACGCTGCCGCCACCGCTGCCACCGCTGCCGGAGACCGACGAGACCGCCCTGCTCAGTGCGCCCGTCGCCCCACCCGACGACACGCCGTCGGTGGAGGATGAGACCACGCTGGTGGTCAGTCCGCCGCAGGATGGCCCGCCGCCGCCGCGGACGCCTTCTGCTCTGGCCACCGAGGGTATTCAGATCTATGCGATTGCTGACCCTACCGGCTTTGCGGAGTTGTCCGCTGGTCTGGTGGCGACGGGCCGGGTGGGGGCAGCCAATGTGTGGAAGGCCTTCACTCCGACGTTGTTCACGTCGTTGGTGTTGCGGTCTTTGTTCGGCGCGGGCACGCTGCCTGTGGGTCCGGTGACGATCGGATTCCAGACGAAATTGCTGGGCAGGCCGCGGGTCGACAAGTTCTGGTTCCCGTACAACCAGCAGGTTCAGGAGGGCCAGGACGGCGCAGAACAGGGCACGCTACGCCTCGTCTACGACGACGCCATCGTCAGGGGCGGACTCGGTCTCGACAGTGGGGGAGCCAGTTGGCTTCCGGACGGTGACGGGTGGATCGCCGGTGCGACCGGCACCGCCCGGTTCACCTCCGGCTCCGGCCAGGAGCACTCCCGAGTGGACACGCTCGGCAACTATCGAGGCGGATACCAGGACAACAAGTTCGTGTGGGTCCGCTCCGAAGTGGAGTTCACGGTCCCGGTGCCGGGTGGGCCCCCGGTCGTCCACACCGGTGAGGTATTCGTCAATGTGCGGGTCAGCGACGTGCAGCAGCACCGGGCGAAGTTCGACGACCCGTACAACCTTGTTCCTGACGGTGAGCCCGCGGCCTCGTCGGCGCCGTTGTGGAGCATGTCGCCGCTGCCACCGGCCAGCCTGACGGACAACCACAGTTTCTCCACGATGTGGATCGGGCAGCACACCAGCGCGGACAGCGCGTTCGGTCACGGCCCGCTGATCGCCGACCTGATCGAGAAAGCGAGACAACTCGGCGGTGACGATCTGGCCAACAAGGTGGCATCGCTGCCCACCTGGTCGGAAGCGAGTGTGGCGCAGCTTCGGGACGGCGGTAAGGGCTGGCCGTTCGAAAGCGGTGACCGCCGCTTCTTCCTGCTTCTTGAGGCCCAGCCCTTCGGGGAGGCGGAAAACCCGCAGAACGGCCCCACGGGTTTGAAGGTCTACCGACGCGACAACGAGGCGAACCTGAAGGCCCGCCGACAGATAGACGGGTTCGGCTACACCGCCGCGGTCGCCGGCGGCGGTCAAGGCGCCGTGCCCGACGAGGTGCTCGTCCGCGGCGGATACTCCTACGGCAAATACCAGCGCAACGACACCATCGACGGCGAGGGCGGGAACCAGCTCCGGATGGAAGGAGCCCGACTCAACAACACCGCCCAATACGACAAGAAGGTCGTCTACGTATACCGCCTCGAGGGAATCAGGTCCGAGCGTGGAAACACCTTCGGGGCGTTGCGCGGCGTCGAGACGGTCTCCGGCGAGGTCGTTGAGAAGAAAGTGGCGGCCGTGCCGGTGGAATCACTGCGGCTGCGAAACCAGCCACCCGTCGGCCTCAACATCCCGCTGACCACCCGCCCGCTGGACATGTGGGACCGCGTCGCCGGCGCCTACGGCGTCAAAGCGATCTTCGACGCGGTGGCCTCGACCGGCCTGCTGACCAAACAGCACGCCTACCACGTCCACCCGTCCGCCACCCAACTCACCAACGACAAACTGGCCAAGAACGCCGGCGCGATGATGACCGAGCACGGGAAGCGGTTCACGTCCCTGGTCTCGGGAAACTCCGCCTACGACAACGTCGACATCACAGTCCGCGCGGAACTCAACCCGAGCCTGCAGATCTCCACCGTCTCCAAAGCCGAGCTGGAGAAATACGACCACGAAACCGTCCTGATGCAGCAGGCGAACCAGGCGATCCAGCGGAAAACCCACACCCTCACCGGCGGCGCTGGCATCCCCGCCGACCCCTTTGGTGTCACCCGCGGCAACATCGACGGCACCGGCGCCTACGCGGAAGTCGGGATCACCCGCACCGACGTCACCCCCTCCACCGAGGTCCGTAACTGGAACCGGGGAGACAACCAGGTCTACCTGATCTACGCCCCCGTCACCTACCACATCACCGTCCGCGACGGCGACAGAACAAGAACCGTCACCGCGTACGGCGCGACCGAAATCACCACCACCAGAGACAACGCCCTGAAGTTCGGCATCCCCGAGAGCGTCCTCACCGACGCGGACAACCACGCCACCCTCCTGCGCGAACTCACCAACCCCGAACCCAAAGTCCGTGACCGCGCCGACGACCGTGCCCGGGAATGGATCACCAAGGGCCTGCCCGGCGGACCCGCCACCCCCCCCACGATTCCCCGCCACGACACCGACTCCGCACAGACACGAGCGGGCCGCACCCGGCGACTGCTGGCCCCCACCCTGCCCCCCGGATGGACCACCACCGGACCACTGACCCAGCGCCCGCCCACCCTGCGACCCGGCACCCGGCTGTGGATCGCCCGACCCGTCGGCGCCGCCGCGGCACGCATCGACACCGACGGCACCTACCGGCTCCTGGACCCGCTCACCCCCGGCCCGACCGAACGCCCCCTCACCACCGCACAGTTCCACGACGTCCTCGACGGCGCCCAAGCCATCACCCTGATCGAACCCGACGTACTCACCAGCTGGCTCCTGCACCACGACAACTGGGCCGCCTCACAACAATTCGCGCAGGACAACCTCGCCGCGCTGCAGGCCGACACCACCGCGGAACAACTCGCCACCCAGTCCAGCTCCACCGACCCGACGGCCCCGCTGCACCGGGCCCTACTCGACACCATCCGCACCGGCCAACACACCACCGCCTACCAATACCTCCAATCCCCCGACCCGGCAGCCCGCCACCACGCGATCACCCAGGCCGTCGCCGCCATCAACTTCGCCGACCCGGCCGCCCCCGCCGGCCTGCGCGCACTGGCCGACCTCATCACCGCCGACCCAAACACCACACCAGAGGCGGACCCGCAAGCCACCACCGACTCCACCGTCCTGCGCGCCGTGGCCGCCGTCCTCGACCCCGCCACCACCGTGCTGGACACCTACCGGGCCATCGCCTCCACCTGGCGCACCGACATCCGCGACGACTGGCACTCGACCCTGAACACCCTCACCGACCGGCTCGCGCGGGCCTTGGCCACCAGTGGCATCGACCGGCTGCCCGACACCACAGCCCGCGACATGGGCGCCCTCACCGACGACATCAACGCCCGCATCGACCGCCGCCACGTCAACCAACTGCTCGACGACCTCACTGCCGAACAAACCGAAGACCTCAGCGCCGCGGTCACCGCCTCCACCGCCTCCACCGCCGCTGACCTCGCCCACGCCTGGCAGAACATCACCACCACCGCCGAGCTCATCCCCGCACTACCCAAACCCGCCGGCGCCTGGGCCGGCACCGTCACCACCACAACCACCCCACCGCCAGCCGCGCCCACACCCGCGCACGTCATCCACCACCCCACACCACCCGCCCCCGACACCCTCGACCAGTGGCTGACCATCACCGACCCGGTCGCATCCCACCACTACTTCGACACCCACCAACACGACCTCCTCACCGACGACACCTACCGGCGACTCGACACCCGAGAAACCCCCAGCACACCCCACCAGGCCCTACTCACGCTCGCCCAATACGGCCGCATCCACGACGCGTACGAATACCTCCACCCCGACACCCCCCACCCCGACACCCCCACCACCGGCGCGCCCACCGACCGGCAACAACACCTCACCCGTCTGCTCACCCGTCCCGACCTCGCAGACCCGACCGCCGTCAAGGCCCTCGCCCACCTCGCCTACCACCACCCCGACCGCACCCCCGGCGCCAACGCCGACGCCGTCATCCTCCACCTCACCGCCGGCATCCTCGACAACCAACCCATCACCGACACCGACCTCGCCGCCCTCACCGACGCCCGCCACAACCTCACCCCCGAGCAACGCGAACACTGGGCGGACACCCTCAACACCCAACTCACCAACGACAAACTGGCCAAGAACGCCGGCGCGATGATGACCGAGCACGGGAAGCGGTTCACGTCCCTGGTCTCGGGAAACTCCGCCTACGACAACGTCGACATCACAGTCCGCGCG
>NZ_JBDPMC010000044.1:0-55255 GCF_039871625.1 Micromonospora sp. B11E3
CCGACCAAGCCCGCAAGACCTGGCAGGACGACTACGCCCTGCGCGCCGGCGTGGAAGGCACCATCCACCAAGCCATCGCGATCACCGGCATCCGCCACGCCCGCTACCGCGGCCTACCGAAAACCCGTCTCCAACACGCATTCTCCGCAATAGCCCTGAACCTGACCAGGCTCGATGCCTGGTGGAACGACCAGCCCCTCGACCGAACCAGAACAAGCCACCTCGCCCGCCTCGACTACACCCTCGCCGCCTGAACGAATTCGGCAACAGGGTCGCCAACCGCGCCAAAGCCAGACGGAAAGTGGCGCGCGCGCATTCGCGAGTGCGTGACGCCCGCCGGGACTTCCTCCACCAGCAGTCCACGACCCTGGTACGCCGGTTCGCCGCCATCGCCGTCGAGGACCTGGCGGTGGCGAACATGGTCCGCAACCGGTCCCTGGCCAAAGCCATCTCCCGCACCGGTTGGGCCGAGTTCCGTACCCTGCTCACCTACAAGGCCCACCGCGACGGCCGCACCCTCGCCGTCGTGGACCGCTGGTACCCGTCGTCGAAAACCTGCTCGACGTGCGGGCACCTGCTCGCCACACTCTCCCTCGGCACACGCCACTGGCGGTGTCCGAGTTGCGGCACCCGGCACGACCGGGACGTCAACGCCGCCAAGAACATCGCCGTCGCGGCCGGGCTGGTCGAGACGCAAAACGCCTGCGGAGCGGACGTCAGACACGAAGGTTCTCCTTCCGTGCTGTCTGCGGTGAACCAGGAACCCCAACCCGCGAGGGTCGGAATCCCACGCCTCTAGGCGGGGGAGGATGTCAATTCACCGCGTTGTACGCGCTGACCATGCCCGCGCCGTAGAACCCGTTACGCTCCCCGCCGGAGCAGGTCGCGTCGTACAGGTGCGGGTTGGCGGCGCTGATCAGCGGCACCGGGTTGTACACGCCCGCCGGGCACGACTGCGCCACGGAGGTGCGCTCCAGGAACGACGCCAGCTGGCCCGGCGTCAGGTCCGGGTGCGCCGACAGCGCCAGGGCGGCGACGCCGGTCGCGTGCGGACCGGACATCGAGGTGCCCTGCTTGTAACCCCAACCGTCGGTCCGGGTCACGGTGTTGAAGGTGGTGGACAGGATGGCGTCGGCGATGGTCGACCGGACACCCTGCGTACGGAACCGGGTGTCGCCACCCGGGGCCGTGACGTCGACGACGCCCTGGCCGTACGAGGAGTAGTAGCTCTTCTGCCCGGTCGGGCCGACCGCCGACACCGTCACCACGCCCGGCGCCTCGGCCGGCAGGTCGAGGCAGGCGTTGGTGAGGTCCTCGCGCAGCTCCGGCGTCCCGGTGTTCGGGCTGCCGTCGTCGGTGATCTTGTGCGCGAGGTCGAAGTTGGAGTTACCCGCGGAGGCGACGTTCAGCACGCCCTTGCTCTGCGAGTAACGGATGGCGCGCTGCACCGCCTGCCACACCGGACGCTGGCGCACGTCGTTGCGGCAGTTCAGCTCCCACGGGTCGATGTAGTAGCTGTTGTTGGTCAGCTGCATGCCGTGCTCGGCGGCCCACACGAACCCGCAGACCGCGGCCTCCGGGAAGATGAAGCCGTCGTTGTTCACCACCTTGACCGCGGCGACCTTGACGCCCGGGGCGACACCGGTCACGCCGACGCCGTTGACGGCGGCGGCGATGGTGCCGGCCACGTGGGTGCCGTGGTCGGAGTTGGTCGGGTTCCAGGACGCCTCGGTGGTGTCGGCGACACCGCCCAGGCAGGACGCGCTCTTGTCCTTGGCGATCTGGCTGGCCAGGTCGGGGTGGCTGCTGGAGATGCCGCTGTCCAGCACGCCGACGACCACGTTCGAGCTGCCGTTGGTAACCGCGTGGGCCTGCGGAACGCCGATCATCGGCATGTCCCACTGCTGGCCGTACATCGGCTCCCTGGTCGGGTCGCCCGTGGCGTTGACGACGTCGGCCGCCGAGACCTCGACGGTCTCGCCCTCGTCGAGGGCGGTGCCGAGGCCGGCCGTGGTGGCCGCCGACTCGACGCCGGCGCCCTGCACGTCGCTGGTGAAGCTCGGGTTGGTCGACCGGACGACGAGCACGCCGATCTTGTCGTAGTTGGCCACCACCGTGCCGTTGGCGGCGGCCACCCGGGCGACCGCCTGCCCGGTGCCGGCGCCCTGCGGGGCGAGCACCAGGAAGGTGGCTTCCGGGCCGGTGGCCGCCGCCGGTGCCAGTCCGCCGGTGACGGCGAGACCGACGCCGAGCGTCACGGCGGACGCGGCGGCCAGGGTCTTGCGACGGAGGTTCTTCACGCAGACTCCCAGGGGCTGTTCCACCCCGACCCACGCCCCTGACGGGAGCCGGGCCGGCGGGAGACGGACAGGATGCCCGCCTCCGAGAACCCAGCGTAGGGAGTGTGACTCGCGTTACACACAGCCGTTCGGCCAGACAGGACCTGTCAGACGGTGGCCAGCGTGTGCGGTATCCCGTCGAGCAGCTCCCGGGCCAGGAAACCGATCCGGCCGAACTGGGGGATCAGGCGTTGTCCGCTCACCGCGTGCGCGAACGCCGCCCAGCAGGCCGCCAGCCCCGGGGTGATCACCGCGGCGTCAGACCGGTTCGGCATCGACCTCGTCCTCCCTGGTCGGCCGGGCGCCCTGCTGGCGCAGGTGGCGTACGTCGTTGAAGCTGTCGGGGCGCAGCCGGCCGTCGGCGTCGGCCGACCAGCTTGTGACCGAGCAGTTGGCGATGGAGTGTTGCCGCGTCAGCGCCATCAGGTCCGCCTCGGCCAGCCCCTCCACCAGGTAGCGGAGCACGAAGACCAGCGCGTCGTGGCCGAACAGCAGCACCCGGCCGCCGGCGTGGTCGCGGCGCAGGTCGGCGAGCAGGGTACGCAGCCGCAGCGCCACGTCCGTCCACGACTCCCCGCCCGGCGGCCGGTAGTAGAACTTGCCCAGGCGGGCCCGCCGCTGCGTCTCCTCGGGGAACCGCCGGGCCACCCCGTGCTCGGTCAGCCCGTCCAGGATGCCCAGCTCCCGGTCGCGCAGCCGCTCGTCCCGGCTCAACTCGATGCCGGTGCCGGCGAGGGCCAGCTCGGCGGTGCGCACCGCCCGCAGGTACGGCGACGTCACTGCCACGTCCGGGCGGCGTTCCCGGGGCAGGCCGGCGAGCCAGCGGCCCGTGGCGCCGGCCTGCTCCTCGCCCGTGGGGGAGAGCGGCACGTCCGGGTCGCGGTGGTTCAGCGCGATCAGCTCCGCGCCGGCCGCCTCCGCCGTGGTCGCCGCGACGTTGGCCGTGCTCTCGCCGTGCCGGACGATCCACAGCGCCGCCAGTTCCGCCATGCGGCCACCCGTACCCGACGGCTCCGGCGGCCAATCGCGGACCCGTCCGGACGGCGCGTGAAACCGGTCCTGCCGGGTATGCGCGCGCTACACCGAGACGCGACAGGGGAGGTAACCGGTGGCAACGATGGTCAAGGAATCGATGAGCCCGCTGAAGGACAAGAACTACGACCTCATCCACACGATGCAGATGTCGCTGGAGCAGGTCTACCGGATGGAGACGTACATCTCCGACGCCGACTCCCGCGGCGACAACGAGTTGGCCTCCTGGTTCCGGAAGATCCAGGACAACAACCGCAAGGCGGGCGAGCAGGCCAAGCAGATGCTGATGGACCGGATCCAGAAGGAGAAGGGCTGACCGACGACGCGGCGGCCGGGTGGGCGGTTGCGTTCACCCGGCCGCCGCGCGTGCGGCGGACCAGGGCACCCGTACGCCGTGCCCGTCCCGGCCGGCCGTCAGGTCGTTGACCGGAGCTGCCCCGCGAGCACCCGGGGCGGCGACCGGGCGCATCGAGTCGGCACAATGTTCCCGCGCCGGCGGTGGGCCGGCCGGGAAGGAGTGCGCGATGACGGTGCTCAGGGGTCTGCGGGAGGCGCTGGTGCTGTTCGTCGTCGCCATCGTGCTCGCCGCGCTGGCCATGGGTGTCTGGACGCTGCTCAGCGGCGGCGACTTCGTCTTCCGGCTCGGGGTGTCGCTCGTCGTCGCGGGCACCCTGCTCGGGCTCACCGGCGACCTGACGCTGAGCCGGATCGGGATGCTGGGCGCCCGGGCCACGTTCGGCCTCGCCCCCGAACGCGAGGACGCCGGCGGCGGCCGGGTGCTCACCGGGGTCGGCATCTTCCTGTTCGTGTCGCTGCCGCTCATGGCCGTCGGGGTGGCGCTGCTGTCCTGACCCCACCCGGACCCGAAAGGCCGTGTTGGCCGGCCGCGCGTCGTACGGTGTGGGGCGTGGCGGGCGCCGAGGAGATCCGGGTCGGGGAGCGGGTGGTGCGTGTCTCCAGCCCGGACAAGCCGTACTTCCCGGAGCGCGGGCTGACGAAGCTCGACGTGGTGCGGTACTTCCTCGCCGTCGGCGACGGGATCCTGCGCGCGCTGCGCGACAGACCCACCATGCTGGAACGCTGGCCCCGGGGGGTCTTCCCCGGCGCGAGGATCGCCACCCGGCAGGACAACCGGGGCGACGCGTTCTACCAGAAGCGGCTGCCCGCCGGCGCGCCCGACTGGGTCCGCACCGCGCACATCACCTTCCCGAGCGGGCGCACGGCCGACGAGGTCGCGCCGAGCGAACTGGCCGTGGTGGCCTGGGCGGCGAACCTGGGCACCCTGCGCTTCCACCCGTGGCCGGTCACGGCCGCCGACGTGGACCGCCCCGACCAGTTGCGCATCGACCTGGACCCGCTGCCCGGGGTCGACTTCGCGCAGGTGGTGCCGGTGGCCCACGAGGTGCGGGCGTTCCTCGCCGAACTGGGCATGACCGGCCACCCGAAGACCACCGGCGGTCGGGGGCTGCACGTGTACCTGTCGATCGAGCCGCGGTGGAGCTTCGGCGACTGCCGCCGGGCGGTGCTGGCGCTGGGCCGGGAGATGCAGCGGCGCCTACCGGACCTGGTCACCACCACCTGGTGGCGCGAGCAGCGGGACCGGCCGGTCTTCGTCGACTACAACCAGATGTCGCGCGACCACACCATGGCCTCGGCGTACTCGATCCGGCCCACCCCGGCGGCCCTGGTGTCCGCGCCGTTGGACTGGTCCGAGCTGGACGACGCCCGGCCGGAGGACTTCGACGTGTCGAGCATGCCGGCCCGGTTCGCCGAGCGCGGCGACCCGCACGCCGGCCTCGACGGGCCGCGCTTCTCCCTCGAACCGCTGCTGGAGCTGGCCGACCGTGAGGGCCTGGCGGCCCCGCCGGAGCGCTGACCCACCCGCCGGGTCCATTCCCTCACTGCCAGGGGCTCTGCGTGCCGTCGAACTCCCGGAAGACCAGCCAGGTCCGGGTGGACAGCACCCCGGCGATGCTCTGCACCCGCTCCAGCACCACGTCCCGCAGCGTGGCGTTGTCCGGCGCCCGGACCAGGGCGAGCACGTCGTGCTCGCCGCTGAGCAGCGCGACGTGCTCGACGTAGTGCACCCGGGCCAGCTCCGCCGACACCTCCCGCCAGGTGTTCTGTTCGATGGTCAACGCGATGTAGGCGGACGTGCCCAGCCCGGCCGGCTCGGGCACCACCCGCGCCTGGAACCCGGCGATCACGCCGTCGCGCAGCAGCCGCTCCACCCTGGCGTACGCGTTGGTGCGGGAGACGTGCACCCGGTCGGCCAGCGTACGCACCGACATTCGTCCATCCCGAACCAGCTCGTCCAGGATACGTCGGTCGATCTCGTCGAGCGGCCCGGCCGAACGTCCCGCCCCGTGCGCCGAGCCCGGCCCGGGGCTGGTCTCCTGGCTCACATCCGCCCCTCTCGCATGCCATTCATCCCGCGTTGGTTGTGAATCTTGAGTCAATCATCCAACGGCAGGAGCATAGGGCCACCACACGTCCAGGAGGTCCTCGCCGTGACGACCACACCCCCGGCGGTTCGCAGGGCATCCCCTCGCACCCGCCCTCCGGCCAAGAAGCCCACCAAGGCACCGGCCACCCGAGAGCAGGCGGCCACCGACCCGTCCGTCGCCCTGCTCCCGCAGATCGACCCCGTCCGGCTGCTGGAGCCCGACGGCACCCCGCGACCGGCCCGCGCCGACTATCCCGAGCCGCCCGTCGAGACGCTGCGCGAGATGTACCGCAGGATGGTGGTCGGCCGTCGCTTCGACGCCCAGGCCACCGCCCTGACCAAGCAGGGCCGCCTCGCCGTCTACCCGTCGTCCCGTGGGCAGGAGGCCTGCCAGGTGGGCGCCGTGCTCGCCGTACGGGACACCGACTGGGTGTTCCCGACCTACCGCGAGTCCATGGCCCTGGTCGCCCGGGGCATCGACGCCGTCGAGGTGCTCACCCTGCTGCGCGGCGACTGGCACTGCGGGTACGACCCGGCCGCCCGGCACACCGCCCCCCAGTGCACCCCCCTCGGCACCCAGTGCGTGCACGCCGCCGGGCTCGCCTACGGCGAGGCCCACCAGGGGCGCGACACCGTGGCGCTGGCGTTCGTCGGCGACGGCGCCACCAGCGAGGGCGACTTCCACGAGGGCGTGAACTTCGCCGCGGTCTTCAAGGCCCCGGTGGTCTACTTCGTGCAGAACAACAGGTACGCCATCAGCGTCCCGCTGTCCCGGCAGACCGCCGCGCCGAGCCTGGCGTACAAGGGGATCGGCTACGGCGTGCCCAGCGAGCAGGTCGACGGCAACGACCCGGTCGCCGTGCTCGCCGTGCTCGCCCGCGCCGCCGAGCACGCCCGCGCCGGCCACGGCCCGTTCCTGGTCGAGGCGCACACGTACCGGATGGAACCGCACACCAACGCCGACGACGCCACCCGCTACCGCGACGGCGCCGAGGTGGACGCCTGGCGCGACCGCGACCCGGTCGCCCGGCTGGAGACGTACCTGCGCTCGCGCGGGGCGCTCGACGACGCCGCCGTCGCGGCGATCGCCGAGGAGGCCGAGGCGTACGCCGCCGACCTGCGCGGGCGCATGCACGACAAGCCCGAGGTCGACCCGCTCAGCCTCTTCGAGCACGTGTACGCCGAGCCGACCTCCCAGCTCGTCGAGCAGCGCGACCTGGTCCGCGCCGAACTGGCCGCCGCCGACGGGGAGGGGGACGCCTGATGGCCGCCACCACCATGGCGAAGGCGCTCAACGCCGCGCTCGCCGACGCGCTGGCCGACGACGAGCGGGTGCTCGTCTTCGGTGAGGACGTCGGCAAGCTCGGCGGCGTCTTCCGGATCACCGACGGCCTCCAGACCCGCTTCGGGGACAGCCGCTGCTTCGACACCCCGCTCGCCGAGGCCGGCATCGTCGGCTTCGCGGTCGGCCTGGCCATGTCCGGGCTGCGGCCGGTCGTGGAGATGCAGTTCGACGCGTTCGCGTACCCGGCGTTCGAGCAGATCGCCTCGCACGTGGCGAAGCTGCGCAACCGCACCCGCGGCGCGCTGAGCGTGCCGATGGTCATCCGCGTCCCGTACGCGGGCGGCATCGGCGGCGTGGAGCACCACTGCGACTCGTCCGAGGCGTACTACGCGCACACCCCCGGCCTGAAGGTGGTCACCCCGGCGACCGTCGCCGACGCGTACTCGCTGCTGCGCGAGGCCATCGCCGACCCCGACCCGGTCGTGTTCATGGAGCCGAAGAAGCTCTACTTCTCCAGCGCGGAGGCCGAGCTGCCCGCCCGTACCGAGCCGTTCGGCCGGGCGGTCGTACGCCGGCAGGGCCGCGACGCCACCCTCGTCGCGTACGGGCCGGCCGTGCCGGTGGCCCTGGAGGCCGCCGAGGCCGCCCGCGAGGAGGGCTGGGACCTGGAGGTCGTGGACGTGCGCACGATCGTGCCGTTCGACGACGCCACGATCACCGCCTCGGTGCGCAGGACGGGCCGGTGCGTGGTGGTCCAGGAGGCGCAGGGCTTCGCCGGCGTCGGCGCGGAGATCGCCGCCCGGGTGCAGGAGCGCTGCTTCCACGCCCTGCACGCCCCGGTGCTGCGGGTCGCCGGCCTGGACATCCCGTACCCGGCGCCGATGCTGGAGCACACCCACCTGCCCGGCGTGGACCGGGTGCTCGACGCGGTGGCCCGGCTCCAGTGGGACGACCAGCCCGACCCGCGGTGGGTGGCGGCATGACCACCACTACCGGCACCCAGGTCTTCCTGCTGCCCGACCTCGGGGAAGGGCTCAGCGAGGCCGAGATCGTCGAGTGGCGGGTCGCCGTCGGCGACGTGGTCACGGTGGACCAGACCGTCGTCGAGGTGGAGACCGCCAAGGCCGTCGTGGACGTGCCCTGCCCGTACGCCGGGCGGGTGGTGGCCCTGCACGGGGCGGCCGGCGAGACCCGCCCCGTCGGCCAGCCGCTGATCACCATCGCGCCGCTGGACTCCGCCGCCGGCGACGAGCCCGCGGGGCACGCCGCGTACCGGGAGGAGGAGCGCGCCGGCTCCGGCAACGTCCTCATCGGGTACGGCACCGGGCACGGCGGGACGGGCCGCCGGCGGCGCCGCCCGCGTCTCGCGGTCGTCCCGGAACCCGCGTCCCGGGCCCCCGAGCCGTGGCCGGCGGAACCCGTCGCCGCCCCGGCGCCCGCCCCGACCGGGCCCGCGCTGGTCATCTCGCCGATCGTCCGGCGGCTGGCCCGCGAGCACGGCATCGACCCGGCCACCCTGCGCGGCACCGGGCCCGGTGGGGTGGTGCGCCGCGCCGACGTCGAGGCCGCCCGCGCCGCGGCGCCGGCCGCCCGGCCCGGGCCGGATCGGGCCGCGCCGACCGCCGACGACCTGGTCATCCCGCTCACCGGCATCCGCAGGGCGATCGCGGACAAGCTCTCCCGCAGCCGCCGGGAGATCCCCGAGGTGACCGTCTGGGTCGACGTGGACGCCACGGCGCTGGTGGAGACCCGCCGCGCGATCAACGCCGCGACCCCGGACGAGCCGGTGAGCATCCTGGCCCTGCTGGCCCGGATCTGCCTCAGCGGGTTGCGCCGCTTCCCGCAGCTCAACGCCCGCGTCGACACCGAGGGGCAGCGGATCGTCCAGTCGCGCGGGGTGCACCTGGGCATCGCCGCGCAGACCGACCGGGGCCTGGTCGTCCCGGTGCTGCGCGACGCCCAGCGGCTCACCACCCGGGAGCTGGCCGTGGCCCTGGCGGAGACGACCGCCGCGGCCCGGGCCGGCACCCTGCCGCCGGCCCGCCTCACCGGCGGCACCTTCACCCTCAACAACTACGGGGTGTTCGGCGTCGACGGCTCCACCCCGATCATCAACCACCCCGAGGCGGCGCTGCTCGGGGTGGGGCGGATCGTGGACAAGCCGTGGGTCGTCGACGGCCAGCTCGCCGTGCGCAAGGTGACGCAGCTCAGCCTCACCTTCGACCACCGGGTGTGCGACGGCGGGGTGGCCGGCGGCTTCCTGCGCCACGTCGCCGACTGCGTCGAGCAGCCCGCCCTGCTGGTGGCGAACGTGTGACCCCGGTGTCCGGTCCCGGCGCACCACGGGACCGGACACCGGCACCCCACCCCCGCGAAAACTACGCGCGCCACCCCGGCGGCCCATTCCGGTCGCCATTTGTTCGCAGCTCCCCGATCGCGGACAGCGTGGCATTTCCGGACGCAATTGCGCCGGCCGCCGCGAAACGGTGCCGAGAGCGCGATATTCCGCGATTCCGGCCGGCCCGGTACGCGTTTTCCGCCCCCGCCGGGCGGGAAGACGGCGCCGTCGACGAAAGGGGCCGTCGACAGCCGCCCGGGCGGACCCGGCGGCCCGACCGCCGAGGGGAGAGCCGAGTGCCGTTCGTGGGGCTGCCCGACGCCGTCCGGTACCGCCGCCCGGCCGTCGCCGGGGCGCCGCTGCACTGCGACGCGACCCAGTACGGGCTGCGCGGCGACGGGGTGACCAACGACCAGCCGGCGCTGGCCGCCCTGGTGGACCGCCTCGGCGACGGCTACGCCGCCGACGGGCGGGCGCGGGTGATCTACTGCCCGCCGGGCATCTACGCCATCCGGGACGCGGGCACGGTCTGGCGCAGCGGGGTCTCGCTGATCGGGGCCGGTCCCGGCGCCACCCGGTTCCTGCTCAGCAACGAGGGCAACCGCGCCGACCCGACCCCGCTGGCGTTCTGGACCGCGGTCCAGCACGGCGCCGGCCGGGACCGGCACCTCGCGGACTGCACGTTCGCCGACTTCGAGATCGACGGTTCCGGAGTGGCCATGGCCGAGTACAGCTACCTCGCCAAGGGCCTGGGCCTCCAGTACGTGGTGCGCGGGTCGTTCCGCAACCTCTACATCCACCACACCGCCGCGACCGGGCTGGGCTGCGACTTCCTCCAGGACTGCCTGATCGAGTCGGTGATCGCGGTCGGCTGCGGCCGGCTGGACAACGGGGAGGAGATGGGCGGCGCGGGCATCGGCGTCGGCATCGGCGGCTGGGGGACGGTGGAGCGCCTCACGATCGCCAACTGCACCACCGTCGGCAACGGCACCAACGGCATCTTCCTGGAACTGCAGAAGCGCGGCTGGCCGCCGCCGCGCGGCTACCGGATCGTCGGCTGCCACAGCCAGGGCAACCGGTTCGGCATCTCCGACTGGGGTGCCGACGGGCTGATCGTCTCGGCCTGCACCCTCACCGGCAACCTGGAGGCCGGCTTCGACGTCTCCGCCAAGGGGACTTCGGGGGTCGCGGGGCGGGGCGGCCTGCTGACCGACTGCGTCATCGACGGCAACGTCCGCGACGGGATCAGCATGGGCAACACCCCCGGTCCGTACACCGTCCGGGGCAACCGGATCAGCGGCAACGGCGCCCACGGCTACCACCAGCACAACCTGGGGCACGGCTACCAGGGCCCGGCGCGGGACGTGGTCATCGAGAGCAACGACGTCTGGGGCAACGGCCTGGACGGCATCCGGATCGACCGGCCGATGGCCGACGCGGTGCTGCTCAACAACCGCGTCCGCAACAACGGCCGGCAGTGCGCCGGCGCGTGCGTCGGGGGCGGCGAGTCGGTCCGCTACAACGACAAGTCGCTGGTCGACCGGTCGGCGAACTGGCCGGACGACGGCCACCGGGGCAAGGTGCTGCGGGTGGGCAAGCGCGTCGCGGTGGTGGCCGCGAACAACGCCACCGAGCTGACCCTCGCCCCGGTGCGCCCGGGCGCCTTCGCCGCCTGGAGCGGGGACACCCCGCCGCCCGGCGCCCCGTACGAGCTGCCGGCGGCGCCGGACTGTCGGGCCGGCGTCACCGTCAACGCCGCCGTCGACTCGGCCACGATCCGGGGCAACCGGATCTGGGACAACCACGACGACCGGACGCAGACCCACGGGCTGTGGATCACCGAGCGGGGCAGTTGCGTCGACTGCCGGGTGGAGGACAACGACCTGGCCGGCAACGCCGGACCCGCCATCCGGCTGGACACCCCGCCGACGGGCGGTCGGTGGGAACGCAACCACGGCGGCCAGGACTGCGACTGAGCGGACGGCCGGAGTCCGGGACGTACGGCGCCCCGGACGATGTTCGTCGCGCTTGCGGCGAAACCGCCGGTAATTGCTCCGCCCGCTTTCCGTAAACCGCGTCGGAAGGTGAGCCGGGCCGTACAGAATGTGGCCGAAGGGGGAGTGGAAATGGGGTGCGGAATATGGATCTGAGGCGGCGAATGACCCTGTTCGCGGTGGCCGTCGCGGCCACACCACTGGCCGTCGGCGGATGCACCGCCGACCGGAAGGCGGAGTCGGCGCGGGAGGCGTCGCCGCCGACGGTCACGCTGTCGCCCGCCGACCGGGCCCGGGAGGTCCCGATCAGCGCCGAGATCGGCACGACCGTGGCCCACGGCCGGGTCACCGCCGTCCGGCTCAGGGACGACAAGGGGGCCGAGGTCCGGGGGGAGCCCCGTGAGGACGGGTCGACCTGGGTGCCGAGCGAGCCGCTGGCCAACGGCCGGACGTACACCGCGGAGGTGACGGCGACCGGCGACCGGGGGAAGACCACCACGAGCACGACGACGTTCACCACGATGCGGAAGCCGAACACGCCACCGATCACCAGCACCCTCTACTTCACCGGCAACCAGACGTACGGCACGGCGATGCCGGTGACGGTGGCGTTCGAGCCGGGCGTGCCGAAGGAGGCCCGGGCGGACGTGCAGAAGCGGCTGTTCGTCAAGACCGACCCGCCGCAGCCGGGCACCTGGTCGTGGCTCGAGGACGGCACGCAGGTGTACTACCGCGCCCCGGACTTCTGGCGGCCCGGTACGAAGATCAGCGTCAGGGCCGCGTTGGAGGGGTTGCCCATCGGCAAGAGCCTCATCGGCGACGCCGACCGGAAGGCCACCTCGAAGATCGGCCGTCAGGTCGCCCTCGACATCGACAACGCCACCAAGCAGATGTCGGTGTTCCAGGACGGCAAGCTGCTGCGGCGCATCCCGGTCAGCCTGGGCAAACCGAGCACGCCCAGCTCCAGCGGCAAAATGGTGATCATGGAAAAGCACGACCGGACCACGTTCGACACCCGCGGCGAGCCGGACGGCGGCTACGTCGTGGACGTCGACGACGCCCAGCGGCTGACCTGGGGCGGCGAGTTCATCCACTCGGCGCCGTGGTCGGAGGGGGACCAGGGCTACACCAACGTCTCCCATGGCTGCGCCAACGTCTCCGCCACCGCGGCCGACTGGCTCATGGGGATCACCCAGGTCGGCGACCTCGTCACCGTCAAGGGCACCGAGGTGCAGTTGCAGGCGGGCAACGGCTGGACGGCGTGGAACGTCAGCTGGGACGAGTTCGCCAAGGGCAGCGCCCTGCCGGTCCCGGCGGGCCTGCGCCCGGCCCCGGCCGCGGTGCCGCACCCGGGCGCGGTCGCCGGGGGCAGCGCGCCCGCGCCGGCGCCCTCGGCCAGCGGCGGCTGATCAGGGGAGGAACGACCGCCGGGCCGGCCCGTCACCCACACGGTGGCGGGCCGGCCGCCGCCGGCCCTCCGGGTGGCTCAGGGTCAGACCCTGGATGTACCCGGAGTCACCCCCGAGGAGGGCGGAAATGTCGGTGGGGGCGGCTAAATTCTTGGTCATGCAGGAGGGCAACGACCGGTTCCACGTGCAGGTCGTCGTGGACGACCACGCGGTGCAGATGCGGGCGAGCGGCGAGATCGACATCGCCACCGTCGGCGCGCTCCGCTCGGCGCTCTGGGCCGCGCCGTCCCGGCCGCTGCTGCGGCTCGACCTCTCCGGTGTCCGGCTGCTCTCCGCCGCCGGAGTCCGGGCACTGGTCGCCGCCCACCGCCGCATCCGCGCCCGCGGCGGCGTGCTGGTGCTGGTCGACCCGGCGCCCACGGTCGCCCGTGTGCTGCGCGTGACGGGCCTGCACCGCGTCATCCCGATCCAAGAGGGCGTCCCGGTCGGGTCGCTGTCGCTCGTCGCGCCGGGCGGGTCGCTCGTCGCGCCGGGCGGGTCGCTCGTCGCGCCGGGCGGGTCGCTCGTCGCGCCGGGCGCGTTGCCCGTCGCGGCGTCGCTCGCCTGCCCGATGGGGTCGCTCGTGCCGGCGGCGCAGCCGTCCGCCGCGCCGGTGCTGGCCTGCGCCTGATCCCCCCGGCCGGCGCGCGGTCGAGCCGCCCGCCGGAGTCCGGTCGAGCGCCGGTGACGGGGTCGCCGGAACGTGCCGACGACCCCGTCCGCGCTAGCGGACGCCGAGCAGGTCGACGACGAAGACGAGCGTCTCGCCCGGCTTGATGACGCCGCCCGCGCCCCGGCTGCCGTACCCGAGGTGCGGCGGAATGGTCAGCTTGCGCCGGCCGCCGACCCGCATGCCCACGACGCCCTGGTCCCAGCCGGCGATGACGCGGCCCCCACCGAGCGGGAACTCGAACGCCTCGCCCCGGTTCCAGGAGGCGTCGAACTCCCGGCCGGTCGAGTGGGCGACCCCGACGTAGTGGACGGTGGCGCGCTGGCCGGGGCTGGCCTCCGGGCCCTCGCCGACGGTGATGTCCTCGATGACGAGATCGGCGGGCGGCGCGCCCTCGATCGGGCCAACCTCGGGCTTGTCCATGCCGTACGCCTCCTGATCGGTGTCTCCGGTGTGGTCACCGTCGATCCTGCCGGATCGTGATCCATCGATCCCCGGCGGTCCCGCCCGCCGCCGTCGCCCGCCGTCGCCCGCCAGCGTCGGCCGGCGCGCGCAGCGACAGCGAGCAGATACCGTCCACCCCCAGCACGTGACGGCGGGGCGCCACCGGGTGCGGTGGCGCCCCGCCGTGGGGGTGCGGATCGGGTCATCGCAGCCAGGGGAACCGCCGGACGATCGGCAGCCGCTTCCAGGTCCGGCCGAGGCCGAGGGTCTCTCCGGCGTCGGTGAGGGCGAGCACCGCCAGCACCGCGGTGTAGACGAGGTGGTCGTCCATGAAGGGGTTGTTCGCCGGGGGCAGGACGGCGGTCCACATCATCACCAGCAGCAGGCCACCGGTGACGGCGGCGATCCGCGTGCCGACGCCGAGCAGCAGGGCCGCCCCGATCCCGGCCAGGCCGGTCATGAACAGCCAGTCCGCCCAGGCCGCGCCGGCGATGCCGTGGTAGAGGCCCTCGAACGGGCCGGCGGTGCCGAAGGCGAGGAATCCCTTGGTCGGGCTGCCCCCGTTGATCCAGGCGTTCTTCGCCGCGGTCTCGTGGCCGAGGCCGAACGCCTTGTCGAGGAAGGCCCAGAGGAAGGTCCAGCCCAGGGCGATGCGGACGCCCGCGAGGACGTACCGGGTGGCCCGACCCCGGCGGGTCTCGGGCCCGGCCGCCGGGGTCGGCGTCCCGGCGGTGTCCCGGGGGGTCTCGGTCCTGGCCGTCGGTGCGGTGGTCCCGGCGGTGGTCCGCTCGATCGTCGCGGTCATGGTCTCCACGTCCCTTCCTGTGCCTCGCACCGCGCTTCCCGGTGACATCTTCATTGGACCCCCGTCACCGGCGTCCCGGTCAGGGCCGATGGGTCCGCTTCGGGTCGGGACCTTCGACCCGATCCACCCGGTCCGATCGACTCGGGGCGATGGGCGGCGCAGGTGTCAGGCGGGGTGGACGACGGGCCGGGCCAGCTGCGCGGCGAGCAGCGCGGGCGCCTCGGCCAGGGACGGGCCGTACCAGGTGAGATGCCGGCCGGAGACCAGGGCACACGGCGTGCCGGGGAAGGCCTCGGGGCCGTCGTCTGCGGTGAACCGGTACGGCTCGTCGGGCAGCACCACCAGCTCCGCCTCCGCCGCGCGCAGCTCGGCGAGGGCGGGGCGGGGATAGCGCTCGGCGTGCCCTGCGAAGGCGTTCGAGACGCCGAGCCGGCGCAGCACGTCGCCGGCGAAGGTGTCCGTGCCGAGCACCACCCACGGGCGACGCCACACCGGCACGACCGCCGGGCGGGCCTCCGCCGGCGTCGGCGCCGCCCAGGCTCGCCGGGCCGCCCGCAGCCAGCCCGGCTCCCCGGGTACGCCGAGCGCGGCGAGCAGTTCGGCCAGCTCCCGCAGCGCCTGCGGCACCGTACGGGGATAGGTGACGAGCACCGGCACCCCGGCCGCCCGCAGCGCGTCCGCGTCCTCCCGGCGGTTCTCCTCGACGTTGAGCAGGACCAGGTCGGGGCGCAGCGTGCGTACCCGGTCCAGGTCCGGGTACTTGGTGCCGCCGACCCGCGGCACGTCCAGCCCGACCGGGTGGGTGCACCAGTCCGTCGCGCCGACCAGCACCCGCGGCACGGTCACCGCCACGGCCTCGGTCAGCGACGGCACCAGGGACACCACCCGCACGGCGACCACCCTACGGTCCGGTCGGCGCCTCGGCCGACTCCGGGGCCAGCCGGGCCACGGGCACGCCCTCCCGGGCGGCCCACGCGACGGCGTGCCGGACGTCGGCCACGGGCAGCGGCCGCCGGGTGGTCACCGTTACCGCCGCGTGCACCGCGAAGGCGACGAACGGGTACGACTGGGCCAGCCCGGCGACCGCCTCGTGCACCTGGCCGGCCACCGCCACCGCCTGCTCCTCGGTCAGCGACGGCAGGATCAGCAGGTACTCCTGGTCCGTCAGGCGCACCGCCCGGTCGACCGGGCGCAGCGGGGCGGTGACCGCGCGGATCAGCGCCTGCGCCTCCCGGCCGGTGGTGCGCCGCCCCAACCGCTCCGGCACGCCGGGCGGCTCGTCGACCCGTACGCCCACCAACGCCACCGGCAGGGTGCCCGAGGCGGTGACCCCGTCCGCGTCCGTCCACCGCCGCATGCCCGGCTCGTCCAGCAGCGTCGGGCCGCCCTTGGCGGTCACCGCCCCGCCGTCCGGGCCCGTCGCCCGGCGCGCCCGCACGGCCCGCTCCGCGCGGGAGAACACCAGCCGCAGCGCCGCCTCGCCGCGCGTCTCGCCGGGCGTGGCGGGCAGGTCTCGTACCCGGAGCAGGACGTCGTCCACGGCGGCGCGGACCGGCGCGGGCAGCCGCTCGGCGAGCCGCTCGCGCAGCCGCAGCGCCTCGTGCAGCGCCTCGTCCCGGCGGAACCCCCACCGCCCCTCGAAGAGCCGGCCCGACTCCAGCGTGGCGGCGGGCTCGACCTCCGCCCGGTCGTACGCGACCAGGGCCGCGCCGAACCGGGGGGTCAGCGCGATCACGCTCCACTCCCGGGCCAGGTCCTCGGAATCGCCCAGGGCCACCCCGCACAGCCCGGCGGGCAGCGCCTCGGGACGCTGCCCCGCCACGCCCACCACGGTCACCGCGGCCGTCGCGGCGATCCGCGCCCAGACCGGCAGCTCCCGCTCCAGGTACGGCATTCGCTGGAACAGCGCCATGACCAGCAGCGGGCCGTCCTCGGCGGTGGCCAGCGCGGCCTGCTCGATGGCGTGGGAGACAGCGACGAGGCTGCGCTTGGTCAACAGTTCCGGGGCCCGTCCACTGTGCACCCGCTGAGCCTAGAGAACCCGGTCGCCGGGCGCGCGGGCCGCCCGGGTACCCGTGACGCGGGCCGCCCGCGTCGGGGCGGGTTTCCGGCGGCCTAGACTCGGGCCGGTCGACGGCGACGGATGGAACAGGCGGATGACGAGCACCGGTAGTGACCACGGCTCCCTGCTGCGCCCGCTCGTGGCGTCGACCGACCGCGGGCCGCTGCTCGCCCGTGGCGGCCAGCTGGTGTACGGCGCGCGGCGGCTGGTGGAACTGCTGCACGGCCGCCCGCCCGGCGTCACCGGTCACCAGTGGAACTCGGCCGGCCGGGAGTCGTTCGACTTCGTGATCTGCGCCGGCGACACCGGGCACCCGCTGTTCGCCGTGGAGATCGGGCCCCCGGCGGCGGCCGACCCCGCGGCGGGGCGCGGTGAGCGGATGAAGAACGCGCTCTGCGCGGCGGTGGGCCTGGCGGTGCTGCGGATCGTCTCGCCCACCCTGCGCGCCGCCGACCATGGCCGTCGCCTCGTCGAGTACGTCATCGACGCCCGCGGCTACGCCGATGCCGTCGGGCCCGAGCCGGAGCACGAGGACCCGGGCGAGGCCGCCCCGGTCGCGTTCCGGGAGATCGTCGGCCGGCTGCCCGACGGCCGCAGCGGGCACGTCAACGACCTCGGCGCGCTCGCCCGGGCCGCCGCGGTGGAGGCGTACGTGGCCCGGCGGCTGGCCGACCCGATCGTCCGGGGCCTGCACGTCCGCTGGAAGGACGGGCCGGCAGAGGGGCGGAGCTGGGTTGGAGGTGTCCCCCGGCCGCTGCCTGGTGGAGCGGGTCGAGGTGTGGGAGCACCGCTTCTCCTGCGGCGTGGACCCGGGCCGGCTCGCCGAGGACCTGGCCGCCGCGGCCGTCGGCGAGCGGCTGCGCGCCCCGGACGCCGCCGCGTCCGACCTCCTGACCCGGGAGCAGCTCGACCGGGACATCCGGCGGCTGCGGGAAAGGGGTGAGGAGATGCGGGACGGCTTCGGCTTCGCCCATCTCTGCGCCGACTGATTTCGGCCGCCCCATCCGGCGGTTCGCGCCGTCTGCCATCCCGCCGCTTCCCCGGTCCAGGTTGTGGACCTTCTCCCGCGCCGCTTCGCGCTTCGGGGGAACGGACAGGACCTTCCCGGCCATGCCCGCCCGGGGCGGCCGACGGTGCGGTAATGGCATCGTCGACCGTCGACGTGCGACGTCGGCGGCCGCACTGGTCATGGTCGATGTATCCCGTCCGGATGCCGTCCGCCCGGGCCATGAGTCGACGACCGGATCGGGCCGGGCGGCAATTCGATGGGCAGGATCCACGCGGGCGTGTCCGGCCGCCCGGCGGCGCGCGTGGCCGGTGCCGGATCGCTCCGCGTCCCAATGCCGGCGCGGCGAACGGACGTCAGCCTTCGACGTGGTGTGCGATCCGGGTGCGTCGAGCCGGCGGCGACGTCGCGAGGCGCGAAAGCCGGGGCCGCCCGGGGATCGAACCCCGGGACGGCCCCGCACCGTTTCCAAGCCCGCCGGCCCGCACCTGCCGTGGAATTTGCGTCGGGCGAAAAGCCCAGGTCGGCCGGTCTCCGGCGCGACCTCGGCGTGCCCGATCGCTGATCCGCGGAGCGGATCAGCGGTTGCGGATCAGCGGTTCTTGTAGGCCTCCACGACCGAGAGCGGGATCCGCCCGCGGTCGGAAATCTCGTACCCGTTCTTGGCTGCCCATTCCCGGATGGCGCGGTTCTGCTCGCGGTCCATTCCGGAGACGGCGGGCCGGCCGACGCGGCGGGTGGCCCGGCCGGTGTCGACCGGTCCCCGACCGATGCGTCGGCCAGCGTTGATGAAGGGGTCGAGTGCCTTGCGCAGGGTGCCGGCGTTCTCGTCGGAGACATCGATGGTGTACGCAACGCCATCGAGGCTGAACTCGACGGTCCGATCCGCCTGCCCGCCGTCGAGGTCGTCCGTCAGAACGGTGATTACTTTCCGGGCCATTGTCAATTACTCCTTGTGTGGGGCGGGGTGTGGTAAGAGTTTGACGTATGCCCCGCCAAATCCGCAAGAATATGCCCACCTGTAATCGGCGCGTCGCGTTAACCACCGCCGATTCCCGCGCCTGTGGTGGAAATTGCCAGTCTCGCGCGTGGCCTTCCGGCGGTCCCGTCCGGTTGCCGTCGAGTGTCGTGGATCACATTGGGGAAGAAGGGCGGCGCCCCGGGACTTGAGCCTGACACGCTCAACCCAACGCGATAGCAGGTGTTCGATGGCTAATCTTCCGGTACTTCCACTGACCGACGCCGTCCTGCTGCCCGGCATGGTCATCCCGGTGACCCTCGACCCGACCACCCAGGCCGCGGTCGACGCGGCTCGCGTCACCGGCGACAAGAAGCTTCTCGCCGTGCCCCGCATCGACGGCGAGTACGGCCCCGTCGGGGTCGTCGCCACGATCGAGAAGGTGGGCCGGCTGCCCAGCGGCGAACCCGCCGCCGTCGTCCGCGGCCTGTCCCGGGCCCGGATCGGCTCCGGCGTGCCCGGCCCCGGCGCCGCCCTCTGGGTCGAGGCGACCCACCTGCACGAGCCTGCCCCCACCGGCCGGGCCCGGGAACTCGCCCGCGAGTACCGCGCCCTGACGACCTCCCTGCTGCAACAGCGCGGCGCCTGGCAGGTCATCGACGCCATGGAGCGGATGACCGACCTGTCCGAGCTGGCCGACGCGGCCGGCTACGCGCCCTGGCTCAGCCTCGCGCAGAAGACCGAACTGCTCGGCGCGCCCGACGTCACCGCCCGCCTCGAGCTGCTGGTCGGCTGGGTGAAGGACCACCTGGCCGAGCAGGAGGTCACCGAGCGGATCAACACCGACGTCCGGGAGGGGCTGGAGAAGTCCCAGCGCGAGTTCCTGCTCCGCCAGCAGCTCGCCGCGATCCGCAAGGAACTCGGCGAGGACGAGCCGGACGGTTCCGCCGACTACCGGGCCCGGGTCGAGGCCGCCGAGCTGCCGGAGAAGGTCCGCGAGGCGGCACTGCGGGAGGTCGGCAAGCTGGAGCGGGCCAGCGACGCCTCCCCGGAGGCGGGCTGGATCCGCACCTGGCTCGACACGGTGCTGGAGATGCCGTGGACGACGCGTACCGAGGACAACACCGACCTCGACGCGGCCCGCGCGGTGCTCGACGCCGACCACGCCGGCCTGGCCGACGTGAAGGACCGCATCCTGGAGTACCTCGCGGTGCGCAACCGGCGCGCCGAGCGCAACCTCGGCGTGGTCGGCGGGCGCGGCTCCGGCGCGGTGCTCGCCCTCGCCGGCCCGCCCGGCGTCGGCAAGACCAGCCTCGGCGAGTCGGTCGCCCGGGCGCTCGGGCGCACCTTCGTCCGGGTGTCGCTCGGCGGCGTCCGCGACGAGGCGGAGATCCGCGGCCACCGGCGCACGTACGTCGGCGCGCTGCCCGGCCGGATCGTCCGGGCGCTGCGCGAGGCCGGCTCGATGAACCCGGTCGTGCTCCTCGACGAGGTGGACAAGCTGGCCGTCGGCTACGCCGGCGACCCGGCTGCCGCCCTGCTGGAGGTGCTCGACCCGGCGCAGAACCACACCTTCCGGGACCACTACCTGGAGGTCGACCTCGACCTGTCCGACGTGCTGTTCCTGGCCACCGCCAACGTGGTCGAGACCATCCCGGGCCCGCTGCTGGACCGGATGGAGCTGGTCACCCTCGACGGCTACACCGAGGACGAGAAGGTCGCCATCGCCCGCGACCACCTGCTGCCGCGGCAGCGGGAGCGGGCCGGGCTGACCGCCGACGAGGTGACGGTCGGCGACGAGGCGCTCGCCCGGATCGCGGGGGAGTACACCCGGGAGGCCGGCGTCCGGCAGTTGGAGCGGGCCCTGGCGAAGATCATGCGCAAGGTCGCGGTCGCCCTGGCGTCCGACCCGAACCCAATCCGCGTGGACACCGACAACCTGGCCCGCTACCTGGGCCGACCGAAGTTCACCCCGGAGTCGGCGGAGCGGACCGCGGTGCCCGGCGTGGCCACCGGCCTCGCCGTCACCGGCGCCGGCGGCGACGTGCTGTTCATCGAGGCGACCAGCATGGAGGGCGAGCCGGGGCTGACCCTGACCGGCCAGCTCGGCGACGTGATGAAGGAGTCCGGGCACATCGCGTGGTCGTACCTGCGCTCCAACGGGCGGCGGCTCGGGCTGGACCCGAACGCCCTCGCGGGCAGGCGGATCCACCTGCACGTCCCGGCGGGCGCGGTGCCCAAGGACGGCCCCAGCGCCGGCATCACCATGGTCACCGCGCTGGCGTCGCTGGCCAGCGGCCGGCCGGTACGCCCCGAGTTCGGGATGACCGGCGAGGTGACGCTCTCCGGCCGGGTGCTGCCCGTCGGCGGGGTGAAGCAGAAGCTGCTCGCCGCCCACCGCGCCGGCCTGACCGAGGTGATCATCCCGGCGCGCAACGAGCCGGACCTGGACGACCTGCCGGCCGAGGTGCGGGAGGCGCTGACCATCCACACCCTCGCCGACGTCGCCGACGTGCTCGCCCTGGCGCTGCGCCCGGCCGACGTCGACGCGGAGGCACTCGACGCGCCCGCGCTCACCGTGCGCTGACCGCAGGCCGCGAGTGACCGGCCGGCTCGCCGGCGGTCACTCGCGGCCCTGCCGTCACCCCCACGGTGAGCGCGGGATCCGCGGCGGGGACTCCAGCCGCTGCCAGCTGGCAGGCCTTACCCGCCGGGGTCGACGGGTGGGACCCGGGGTCGGTCACCGGTCCCACCCGCCTCCCACCCGCCGACGGGCGCGTCAGGGGCGCTGGCGACGCCGGTCACCGCCGTCGAACCGCCGGTCCCGGCCGTCGAAGCGGCGGCCCGGGTCGCCGCCGCCGTCGCCATCACGGTCGCGGCGCACCGTCGCCTTGCGGCCCTTGATGGTGCTGTTGCGCAGGCCGGCGATCACCTCGTCGGCCAGGCCGACCGGCACCTCCACCAGGGAGAACCGGTCGGCGATCTCGATCGAGCCGATGTCCCGCCCGCTGACCCGGGTCTCCCCGGTGATCGCCCCGACCAGGTCCTGCGGGCGTACGCCGGCGCGTCGCCCCAGCCCGACGAACACCTGCGTCGTACCAGCGCGGCCTCGGGCCGGACGCCGTTCGCGCGCCTCGTACCCGGGACGGGGCTCCCGGGGCGGGCGCACCGCGACCTGCGGGATCTCCTCTTCCTCCTCGGCGGCACCGGGCAGGGTGGCCTCGTGCGCCAGCTTCACCGCCGCGAGCGCGACCTCCATCATGTCGAACTCGTCCGACAGTGACTCGACGATCACCCGGTACGGCTCCAGGTCGTCCTCCAGCAGGCTCTCGCGCAGCGCCGCCTGGGTCAGCTCCAGCCGCCTGGTGCGCAGGTCCGCCACCGTTGGGATCTTGTCGACGTCGATCCGCTGCCCGGTCACCCGTTCGATGGTCTTGAGCATCCGGTGCTCGCGCGGCTCGGCGAGGGTGATCGCCACCCCCTCGCGCCCGGCCCGGCCCACCCGGCCGATCCGGTGCACGTACGACTCGGGGGCCGACGGCACGTCGTAGTTGACCACGTGGGTGAGCTGCTCCACGTCCAGCCCGCGGGCGGCCACGTCGGTGGCCACCAGCAGGTCGGCCGTGCCGGCGCGCAGCCGTCCCATCACCCGGTCCCGCTGCTCCTGGCTCATCCCGCCGTGCAGCGCCTCGGCCCGGTACCCGCGCCCGTTCATCGTCTCGGTGAGCCGGTCCACCTCCTCCCGGCTGCGGCAGAAGACGATCGCGGCGGTCGGGGACTCCACGTCGAGCACCCGGCCCAGCGCCGCCGGCTTGTGCGCCCGCGCGACGATGTACGCGCTCTGGCGCACCCGCGGCGCCTCCCCGGCCACCGGCTGTTCCCGCTCGATCTGGATGCGCACCGGGTCGGTCAGGTGCTGCCGGGCCATCCCGTCGATACGCGCCGGCATCGTCGCCGAGAACAGCACGGTCTGCCGCTGCTGCGGGGCGTGCTCCAGGATCGCCTCGATGTCCTCGGCGAAGCCCATGTCGAGCATCTCGTCGGCCTCGTCGAGCACCACCGTGGTCAACTCGCCCAGCCGCAGCGTGCCCCGGGCGATGTGGTCCAGCGCCCGCCCCGGGGTGGCCACCACCACGTCGACCCCGGCGTCGAGGGCGCGCAGTTGCCGGCCGATCGGCTGGCCGCCGTAGATCGGCAGCACCCGGGTGCCCAGGTCCTTGCCGTACCGGTGGAACGCCTCCGAGACCTGCACCGCGAGTTCCCGGGTGGGCACCAGCACCAGCGCCACCGGGTCACCGCCGGGCCGCTCGTCCGGCATCCGCTGCAGCAGCGGCAGCGCGAACGCGGCCGTCTTGCCCGTGCCGGTGGCCGCCTGGCCCAGCAGATCCTGCCCGGCCAGCAGGGGCGGGATCGCCTCCCGCTGGATCGGCGTCGGCTCCTCGTAGCCGAGCGTGGCCAGGGCGTGCAGCAGTTCGGCGCGCAGACCGAGGTCCGCGAAAGCGCCCGCGTCGTCGGGGTCGCCGGGGGTGGTGGGGTCGGTCGGTGTCGGTGCGGAACTCATGCCACAAGCCTTTCATCACGGCCCCGACGCCGCTTCGGCGACCGGCACAACCCGTCGGGGGCGGCGCCCCGGACGCCGTCCGGCGCGTTCGTGGTCGCGCGCGGGCACGACGGGACTGCCCGAACGGTCAGACCGATGGGCCGGATGAGGGCAGCTCCCACGACCGGGGGCTGCGGGAACGCCCCGGCTCGGTGAAACTGGGAGAGGGCCTCTTCCCGCCGGGAATCGAGGCCCGGGCGGACGGCCGGGGTGCCGCACCCACCCCGGCCGTCCAGCTCCTCATCAGGTGCCGGCGTAGAAGCGCACGTAGTCGAACTCCGCCGTCACCGCCGGCTGGGCGCCGCCGTGCGCGACCAGGCCGATCCGGGGCGTGGTGTCGGCCGGGAACGTCCACACCCCGCCCCAGGTCCAGTTCGTGCCGTCCCGGCTGGACCCGGCCCGGAACTCGTGCTCCCCGGTGACCGGGTCGACCCGGTGGGCCAGCCGCAGCCAGGTGGTGGTCGCCGGGGTGCCGACGATGTTGCCCCCGTACACCGGCCGGCCGGCGAAGGGCAGCTCGTAGCCGTACTCGACCTGCCGGGTGTTCCAGATGGCCACCTGGGCAAGTCGGGCGAACCGGTCGTCGTCGACGTACGCGACGAGCCCGGCCTGCTGGTAGTTGCGGACGGACTCCTCGCCGAGGTCGAGGCTCACCCTGGTCTCGACCACGTAGTCGCCGGCCGGGGCGTCCCGCAGCAGCACACCGGCGGAGTTGCCGGTGCCGACCAGGTCGCCCGCCTGCACCGGCCAGCGCAGCGCGCCTCCGGAGACGCCGGCCGACGGGTCGGGCCGGACCCACCGCCACGTCGGGCCGAGGCCGCCGTCGAACTCGTCCGACCACTGCGGTAGGGGCGCTCCGGCGCGCGGCGCCGCGACCGCCCGGGGGACCGGCCGGTGCAGCCGGGCCGCGCTGACGTTGTCGAACTCCGCGTCGCCGCCGGCCGCGGTCAGGGTGAGCGGGCCGGCCGCCGGCCCCGCCAGCCGCAGCGACACCACCGCCTCCTGGTCGCCGAGCCGGGCCGGGCTCAGCTCGGCCACCAGGTCGCGTCCGCGTACCTCGACGGCCAGGTTGTGCCGGTCACCGGCGGCGAATCCGGCGGGCAGCGCGGCGGTGGCCACCCGGTCGCCCTGCCCGGCGACCAGCCGGCCGGTCGAGACGTCCACCCGCACCGAGGCGTCCCCGAGGGTGAGGCCGGCCGAGGTCGCGCCGCGCAGCCGCAGGTCGGCCTCCGCCCGGACGTCGCCGCCGGTCACCGCGCGGCTGGTCAGCGCGCCCGAGCCGACGAGCCGCCCGTCGGTGACCCGCCAGGCGCCGGCGGCGCCGCGCCAGCGGGCGAGCCCGGGGGCGTCGAAGCGCTCGTCGAGCCGGGCGGTGGTCACCGGAGCGGGCCGGGGGCCGTCCGACGGGCCGGCGCCGGCGTTGACGGCCGGCCAACCGTCGATCCAGTCCAGCCGGTCGAGCAGCATCGGCCGCTCGTTGATGCCGAACGGCTCGTCCAGGTACGGGTCCGCCCGGTCGATGGCGTGGTAGACGATCCAGTCCTGGCCGGACAGGTCGGTGAGGAAGCCGTTGTGGCCGGTGCCGATCCAGCGGTTGCCGTTCTGCGTGAGCACCGGCGTCCCGCCGGCCCGGGAGGCGTCCAGCCGCAGGCCGTCCCGGTCGACGAAGGGGCCGCGCGGGCCGCGGGAGCGGCCGACGTGGACGGAGTAGCCGGTCGCCGGGCCGGCGCAGCAGTTGGCGGTCGAGGCGAACAGGTAGTACCAGCCGTCGCGGCGCAGGACGTAGCTGCCCTCGAACTTGTTGTCGATCGCGACGAGGGTCGGCTCGCCGACCGTCCGCAGCCCGTCGGCGGACAGTTCCGTGACCGAGATGCCGCCGTAGTAGCTGCCGTAGTACAGGTACTGCCGGCCGTCGACGTCGGTGAACTGGCTGGGGTCGAAGGTCCAGAGCCAGCCGCCGCCCCCGCCGGGCCGCGGCGCCACCACCGGGTCGGGGGCGAAGGTCCATGGGCCGGTGGGGGTGGGTGCGGTGGCCGCGCCGATGGCGGAGTCGCCGTCGGGGGAGGCGGTGGTGTCGGTGACGGTCACGTACATGACGTACCGGCCGGCGACGTAGCGCACGTCGGGGGCCCAGTACCCGGCGCCCTCGGCCGCGTACGGCGGGCGCTGGTCGGGGCCGAACGCGTCGCCGACGTACGTCCAGTCGACCAGGTCGGCCGAGCGGGCGACCGGCACCCGGTGGAACCGGTGCTCGCCCTCGTGCAGCGGGTCGGTGGTGCCGTAGGCGTACCAGAGGCCGTCGGCGCCCCGGACGACGACCGGGTCGGCGAAGGTGTCGGCGAAGCCGCCCGAGACCGGGTTGTGGTAGCGGGTGGCGGCGTCGGGACCGGCGGCGGCGGGCGCGGATGCCGTCGCCGCCAGGAGAAGACCGAGGACGGCGGCGAGCGCGCCGCCGCGGCGGTGGTGTCGCATCGGACCTGCCTTGGGGGTTGGGGCGGTGTGTTGCGGATCACTGCGGCGTTCCGGTCGTTTCTACAACGTTAAATACAACGTTGTAAAGTCGTCCGGTTCCCGTGGCGGCGCCACCGCCACTTCCCACCCGCGCGCCCGCCCGGTCGACCCGCCGCTGGTCGATCCGTCGCTGGTGCGCGTGCGCCAAGGATGTCGGGCCGACTTCGTCCCCGGCCGCGTGCGAACAGGCGGTCGACGCCCTTCCGGGGCCGATAGGAGGATTATTCGGACTCCCTTCACTCGTGCCGATTACGGTGTGTTTCAGGTCGCCCACGCCGAGTCGTACCGGGAGAGAGGACCCGACCATGCGAGTGCCCAGCCGAAGCCCCGGCCAGCCACCCGGTACGCCCCTCGCCTCCGCCGCGCCGACGCACCGGCTGCCCGCGGAGGGCGTCCCGCAGCCGACCCCGCCCGCCACCCCGGACCTGGACGCCTACCGGGCCGCCGTCATGGACCTGTTGGTCGAGGTCAACGCCCTCGCCGACGCGGCGTCCACCACGGCCCGGCAGGTGCTGCTCGACGAGCGGCTGCGGGAGCCGGCGATCGCCGCGGTCCTCGAGGCCACGCCGCAGGGGCTGGTCGGGGCCCGGGAGACGCTGCTGCTGGAGATGGCCCGCTACCGGCCGAACCCGCGCAGCTCCGCGGGGAACCTGACCGCCCTGGTCCGGATCTACCTGCTCTCCCGCATCGACGTGATGTGGTGGCGCGACGCCCCCGCCTACCGCACCGACGCCCAGCTCCACGCCAGCCCGGACCTGGTCGACCTGGAATGGCTGCGCCGCCGCGACCTGCTCCGGTTCCGCTACCAGGAGCAGCCCACGACGCTGCTCGGGCGCGGCGTACGGGCGGCGCGCCGACAGTTGCTGCCGGACGCCCGGCCGCGCACCGCCGGGCTGCGGTTCCGGCGCGCCCGGCGGGAGGTCGTCGGCCTGCTCAACGACATCGGCCGCGAGTTCGCCCGGCTCACCCCGCCCGCCGCCCCGCCGCTGTGGGTCACCAGCCTGGTCCGCAGCACCGAGTACCAGTACCAGCTACGCCGCCTCGGGTACGCGGCGATGCTGCCCAGCGCCCACTGCCTCGGCTACGCCGTCGACGTGGAGCTGTCGTGGTTCGAGCGGTTCGGCGTCCGGGACACCCTGGCCGACCTGCTGCTGGCCCGCCAACGCGCGGGCGAGGTCAACGTGGTCGACGAGGGCCAGGCGTGGCACCTGTGCCTGTCGCCCGCCGCCCGCCCCCGGTTCCGCCGGGCGTACGAATCCGAGATGGGGGCCTGACCCGTGTGCGGCATCGCCCTGAGCGTCGGCCCCGAGGCCGACCCCGCCACCTTCCGCCGGATGCTGGCCGCCCTCGCCCCGCGGGGCGAGGTGACCGAGACCCGCCAGGAGGCCGGGCTGCTGGCCGGCACCCGCCGGCTGCGCGTCGTCGACCGGGAGCGGGCCGTGCAGCCCTGGATCTCCGCCGACGCGCGGTTCGTGCTCTGCTACAACGGCGAGGTCTTCAACCACCGCGACCTGCGCGCCGAGCTGACCCGCCTCGGTCACGCGTTCCGCACCGACAGCGACACGGAGGTCGTGCTCGCCGCGTTCCTGGCCTGGGGCGAGGACGCCGTGACCCGGCTGCGCGGCGAGTACGCCTTCACGGTGGTCGAGCGGGTCACCGGGCGAACCTATCTCGCCCGCGACCCGCTCGGGGGCAAGCCGCTGTACTGGTGCCGGGTGCCCGGCTGCCTACAGGTGGCCAGCGAGGTCAAGGCGCTGGTCGGGTACGGCGTGCCGATCGGCGAGGTGCCGCCGGGGCACCACGGCTGGGCCGATCCGGAGGGCCCGGTCCAGCTGCACCCGTACGTCGACCTGCTCACCCTCGGCGAGGGACTGCCCGCAGTGGACGACCCGGACGAGGCCGCCCTGCTCGTCCGCGCCGCCCTCCGGGACAGCATGCGGGTGCGGCTGGACACCGACCTCACCGTCGGCGTGGTGCTCTCCGGCGGCCTCGACAGCTCCCTCGCCCTGCTGCACACGCGCGAGCTGCACCCGGACTGCGTCGCCGTCACCGTCGGGGTGCCGGAGACTACACCCTGCTAAAGCACGCCCGGGACCTGGTCGGCGCGGCGCGGTGGAACGCCGCCCCGATCGTCCGCCGGCTGGTCGGCCCGCGCGGCACCCGCCGCACCCCGGTCGGCTGACCCGGCCGCAGCCGGCTGACACCGCCGGCCGACCGGCGTGACGGTGCCCGGGCCGGGTACAGAGTGGCGCATGGCGGAACTGGACGCGATGGTGGTCGGGCAGGTGGCGCGGGACCTGGTCCTGCTCGTGGACGAGGTGCCGGGGCCCGCCGGCACGGCGCCGGCGCGCCGACGGCGGGAACTGCTCGGCGGCAAGGGCGCCAACCAGGCGGTCGGCCTCGCCCAGCTCGGCGCGCGTTCCGGCCTGCTCGGGGTCGTCGGCGACGACGACGTCGCCGAGCGGCTGCTGGCCCGGGCCCGCGCCGACGGCGTCGACGTGCGGGCGGTGCTGCGCCGGACCGGCACCCCGACCGGGCTGATCCTCGACCTCGTGGACGCCCACGGCCGGTGGCGGTACGTCGAGGACCTGCCCGAGCCGACCCTGCTGACCGAGGCGGACGTCACCGGCGCGGCCGACGCGGTGCGCGCCGCCCGGGCGGTGCTCGTGCAGCTCCAGCAGCCGCCGGCCGCGGCGCTCGCGGCGGCCCGGATCGGCCGCGCGGCCGGCCGGCTGGTGCTGCTCGACGGCGAGCCCACCGACGAGGAGACCGCCGGGGAACTGCTCGCCCTCGCCGACGTGCTGCGCGCCGACGGCAGGGAGGCCGGGCTGCTCGTCGGGGAGCCGCCGAAGGACGCCGAGGCCGGGCTGCGCGCCGCCCGCGAGCTGCGCGACCGGGGGCCGGCGCTGGTCGCGGTGGAGGTGTCGGGCGAGGGCAACGCGTTCGTCTGGCCTGGCGGGGAGCTGTTCGTGCCGCTGAGCGAGACGCCCACCGTGGACACCACCGGCGCGGGGGACGCGTTCGTCGCCGCCCTCACCGTCGGGCTGCTGCGCGACGAGCCGCGCGAGCGCGTCGCCCGGTACGCCGTCGCGGCGGCCGGGGCCACCGTCGGCCACCCCGGCGGCCGGCCCGCCCTGACCCGCGAGGCGATCGAGGAGCAACTCGGCCGCATTCCCGAACGCTGACGCGCCGGCCACGGTGGACAACGTTCGATGCCTGACCTAGCGTTCAGGGATCATGCGTAGGACGTTCCTGGGCGCCGGCCTCGCGGTGCTGCTCGCCCTCACCGCCTGCTCCGGGCCCGCGCCCTCCGGCGCCGGGCCGACGCCGGCCGGGCCCACCCCCGCCGCCGGCACGCCGACCGCGTCGCGGCAGAGCGCCGCCGAGGCCGAGCGGACCCTGGCCAGCCTGCGCCGGGTCGACGACCTGCCGCTGTACGAGATGACCTTCGTGGGCGACTACGACCCGACCGTCGGCACCGATGCCGCGCCGCCCAGCCCGTTCGGGTGCTCGCTCTTCGTCGCCCGGGGCGACCGCGACCGGCCGCTGTTCGCCCGCAACTTCGACTGGGACGCCAACCCGGCCATGGTGCTGCGCACCGACCCCCCGGACGGGTACGCCTCGATCTCGGTGGTCGACATCTCGTACCTCGGCGTCGGCGACGATCCGACCGGGGACCGCCGCCTGCTCGACGCGCCGCTGCTGCCGTTCGACGGCATGAACGAGCGCGGGCTGGCCGTGGGCCTGGCGGCCGACGACGGGGCGAGCGCCCGGCCCGAGCCCGGCAGGTCGACCGTCGGCTCGGTGCGCATCCAGCGGCTGGTGCTCGACCAGGCCGCCACGGTGGACGAGGCGGTGGCCGTCTTCGGCCGGCACAACCTCGACTTCGAGGGCGGGCCGCCGCTGCACTACCTGCTCGCCGACGCCACCGGCGCGTCGGCCGTGGTGGAGTTCGTCGACGGCCGGATGCGGGTCGAGAAGGGCCAGGGCAGCTGGCAGGCGCTGACCAACGTGCCGGTGGTGGGCGTGCCGGAGGAGAAGCGGCGCACCGACCACCGGTACGGGATGCTCGCCGCCGCGCTGTCCGAGGCCGGCGGGGTGGTCGACCACCGGGCCGGGCTGGAGCTGCTCAACGACGTCCGGCAGTCCCACACCCGCTGGTCCGTCACGTACGGCCTGCGCACGGGCGAGGTGCACGTCCGCACGGCGGGGGGCACCCTGCGCGAGTACGCGCTCCCGCTGAGCCTGTCGTAGCGTCCGCTGCCGTCACGCCGCCACGTACCCGCAGTTCGCCGGCCGCTTCGTGATGGGCGGCCTGGCCTCGGGCGGGCAGAACGCGGTCAACTACACCGCCGCCGTGTTCGCCGCGATCGCCGCGCCGCCGGAGGTGGTGTAGTACGCCTTCAGCGTCCCGCTGTCGGTGCCGGAACCGTACGGGCCGTTGTTCCGCAGGTTCGCGAAAATGTAGCTGGTCGAGCCGATGACCGGATTGGTGTGCGACGCGCATTCGACCGCGGTCGGGCAGATCTTCACATCCGGGCTGTTGAAGAAGGACGAGTAGATCGCGCCGTGCGGCTCGAGGCCGATGTCGGACGGGATGTCCCGCGGGTATACGTCGGTGCGGGTGGCGGTGCCGACCTGGCCGCCCGTGTCTGGGGCGGCCGTGGCGGTGCCGCCGGTGGCGAGGGCCAGGACCGCGGTCAGCGCGGCGCCGAACAGCAGCCGCGCCGCGCGCGGACGCGGACCCGTGCGTGCGATTCCCATGACGATTCCCTTTCCGGGTGTGGTGGAGGGATCGAACGGCGAAGAATTTCCCGGCCGCTCGACGCAATTACTGTAGGGCATCGGCCATAGACAATGGTGTGGTGAACAATGTCGATTGCTGGTGCGTGTCCGCATTTGCCGACCAGGCGGCAATTCCCGGATCTCGCGGAACGCGCGTCAGGAAATCGGGCCGGAAAATGTATCAACGGCGGGTCCCGCGCCTCCTGCAACGCCGTACCGCCGCGCGTGCCGCCGCCCCGTACGCTGGGTGACCGTGAACCGCAGCATCTTCGGCCGACCGCTGCGCAGCGTGGCCTTCGACGTGGTGGTCGCCGGCTTCGTGGCGCTGTTCGGCCTCGCCGGGGCGGCCAACCAGCCGGGCGGCTGGTGGGCGGCCCTGGTCGCGGCGGGGATGGGCGTGACGCTGCTGTTCCGGCGGACCCACCCGTCGGCGGTGGCGGCGGCTGTCGCCGTGCTCGCCCTGGTCCAGGTGGCCTTCGGCTGGGGGCCGCTGGCCTTCGACGTCGGCGTGCTGATCGCCCTGTACAGCGTGGTCAAGTACGCCGAGCGGCGGCGCGACGGCATCCTCGCCGGGGTCGTGGCCGCGGTCGGGGTGCTGCTGGCCGCCTTCCAGACCCGGGGCGACGTCGCCTGGTGGGCCTCGGCCGTCTGGCTCGCCCTGATCACCGGCGCCGTCTGGCTGATGGGGCTCAACGTGCGCACCCGCCGGCTGTACGTGCTCAGCCTGGAGGAGCGGGCCGCCACCCTGGAACGGGAGCGGGAGGCCGAGGCGCGGGCGGCGGTGGCCGAGGAGCGCACCCGGATCGCCCGGGAGCTGCACGACGTGGTGGCGCACAGCATGGCCGTCATGATCGTGCAGGCCGACGGGGCGCGGTACCTGTTCGACCGGGACCCGGAGACCGCCCGGGAGGCGGTGCGGGTGGTCGCCGACACCGGGCGGCAGGCGCTGGAGGAGATGCGGCGCCTGGTGGGCGTACTGCGGGAGCCGAGCCTGGCCGAGCCGGCGGGTGTCCCCGTCGCGGTGCCCGCGCCCGACGGCGGTGGGACCCCGGGCCTGTCGGCGGAGCCGGCGCACCGGCGCCCGGCGCTGGTGGAGCTGCCCGACCTGCTGGACCGGTTCCGCGCCGCCGGGCTGCGCATCGACTGGACCGTCAGCGGCGAGGCGCCGCCGCTGCCGCCCGGCCTGGAGCTGACCGTGTACCGGGTGGTGCAGGAGGCGCTGACCAACGCGCTCAAACACGCCGGGGTCGGCGCGACCGTCACCCTGAGCCTCGACCACACCGGCGAGGCCGTCGAGGTCCGGGCCGTCGACGACGGGCGCGGCCGGCCGCCGGTGCGGCCCGCGCCGTCCGGCGGGCACGGCCTGGTCGGCATGCGCGAGCGGGTGGCGGTGTACGACGGCAGCCTCACCGCCGGGCCCCGACTGGCCGGGGGCTGGCAGGTCCAGGTATGGCTGCCGCTACCGTCGACGACGGGGACGGAGGTGTCGGCGTGAGCGCGAGGAGTGAGCCGGGTTTGCGAGCCCCGCAGTCGCGAACAAGGAAGACGCGGTGAGCGCGAGGAGTGAGCCGGGTTTGCGAGCCCCGCAGTCGCGAACAAGGAAGACGCGGTGAGCGCGAGGAGTGAGCCGGGTTTGCGAGCCCCGCAGTCGCGAACAGAAGGTGGGACGGCATGACGGTCCGCGTGGTGATCGTGGACGACCAGGCGCTGGTCAGGGCGGGGTTCAGGATGGTGCTGGACTCCCAGCCCGACCTGACCGTGGTCGGCGAGGCGATCGACGGCGCCGACGCGCTGCGGCTGCTCGACCGGGTCGAGGCGGACGTGGTGGTGATGGACATCCGGATGCCGACCATGGACGGGGTGGAGGCCACCCGGCGGATCTGCGCCGGCCGCGGCGGCGACCAACCCCGGGTGCTGGCGCTGACCACCTTCGACACCGAGGCTGACGCGTTCGCCGCCCTCCAGGCCGGGGCGAGCGGGTTCCTGCTGAAGAACGTGCCGCCGGAGGAGCTGCTGGCCGCGATCCGGGTGGTGGCCGAGGGCGACTCGGTGGTCGCCCCGTCGATCACCCGCCGGCTGCTCGACCGGTTCGCCGGCCAACTCGGCCCCGGCCCGGCCGAGGACCCGCGGCTGTCCCAGCTCACCGAGCGGGAGCGGGAGGTGCTGCTGCTGGTCGCGCAGGGCCTGTCCAACGCCGAGATCGCCGCCCGGATGCACGTCGCCGAGGCGACCGTGAAGACCCACGTCGGGCGGATCCTGGCCAAGCTCCAGCTCCGCGACCGGGTGCAGGCGGTGGTGCTGGCGTACGAGAGCGGCCTGGTCACCCCCGGCGGCTGATCCCGCGTACGACCCAGGTCGTACGCGGGGCCGTGGCGGGGGCGCCTCCGGGCGCACGGAGGTCGGGCGCGCGGGTGGACGCGGGCGGGGCGGCGCCGCTCATAGCGTCGAAGACGTCCCAGTCACCGTCTTCCACGGGGAGCACCACGTGTCCGTCGCACCTCCCGCGTTCGCCGCCGCCGGCGTCGCGGTCACCGCCCGCGGCCTGCGCAAGGAGTACGGCTCCGGCCAGGGGAGGGTCGTCGCCCTCGACGGCGTCGACGTCGACTTCGCCGCCGGCCGGTTCACCGCGATCATGGGCCCGTCCGGGTCCGGCAAGTCCACCCTGATGCACTGCCTCGCCGGGCTGGACCGGCCGACGGCCGGGTCGGTGCGCATCGGCGACGCCGACATCGGTCGGCTCGACGACAAGCGGCTCACCCTGCTGCGCCGGGACCGGATCGGCTTCGTCTTCCAGAAGTTCAACCTGCTGCCGGCCCTGAGCGCCGAGGAGAACATCGTGCTGCCGCTGGCCATCTCCGGCCGCCGGCCGGACCCGGCGTGGCTGCGGCAGGTGGTGGCGGCCGTGGGCCTGGCCGACCGGCTGCGGCACCGGCCCGCCGAGCTCTCGGGCGGCCAGCAGCAGCGCGTCGCGGTCGCCCGGGCGCTGATCACCAAGCCGTGGGTCGTCTTCGCCGACGAGCCGACCGGCAACCTCGACTCCCGCTCCGGTGCGGAGGTGCTGCGGCTGCTCCGCGAGGCGGTGGACACCCTCGGCCAGAGCGTGGTGATGGTGACCCATGACCCGGTCGCCGCGAGCCACGCCGACCGGGTGGTCTTCCTCGCCGACGGACGGCTGGTGCGCGACCTGGCGGCGCCGAGCGCCGAGGCGGTGCTCGACGCCCTCGCCCGTCTCGAGTGGGCCCCGGCCGCCGCGGGGGTGACCCGCCGATGATCCGCCTGACCCTGCGGACGATGCGCGCCGACGCGGTGCGGCTGCTGCTCTCCGCCCTCGCCGTCGTGCTCGGCGTCGCGTTCGTCGCCGGCACGCTGATCTTCACCGACGGGATGAAGGCCGCCGCGTACGCCCGCGCCGGCACGTTCGACCGGCACACCGACCTCGGCGTGTACGCCGAGAAGGTCCCGATCCCGCCCGCGCTCGTCGAGCGGGTGCGCGCGGTCGACGGGGTGCGTGCCGCCGACGGCGAGCTGACCGGCACGGCCGGCGTGGTCGGCTCCGACGGCCGGCCCGTGCTGGGCTTCGCCGTGCTCGCCGCGATCCCCACCGACCCGGCCCTGCAGTCGTACGACGTGGTGGCCGGCCGGCTGCCGCAGCGCCCCGGCGAGCTGGTGCTGGACGCCCCGACCGTGGCCGAGGAGGGCTTCGCCCTCGGCGCGCCGGTGCGCGTCGGCGGCAGCGGGGGAGCGGCCCGCCCGTACACCCTGGTCGGCACGGTCGACGTGGCCGGCACGACCCGGGACGTCGGCGGCCCGTTCATCGGCCTGGCCGGCCCGGACGCGCTGGCCGTCGGCGCCGACAAGGGCTACGGCCGGATCATGGTGGCCGCCGCGCCCGGCGTGTCCACGGCGGAGCTGGCCGACCGGGTGGCGGCGGTGGCCGGCGCCGGCGTGACCGTGAAGACCCGGCAGGCGATCCTCGACGACGCGGTCGACGAGGCGGTCCGCGACCTGAGGCAGTTCAACCTGTTCCTGCTCATGTTCGCCGCGGTCGCCGTGGTGGTGGCCGGGTTCGTCATCGCGAACACCTTCGCCATCGTGCTCGCCCAGCGCACCCGGCGCACGGCGCTGCTGCGGCTGGTCGGCGCGACCCGGGGCCAGGTGTTCCGCGCGGCGCTGCTGGAGGCGGCGGGGATCGGGCTGGCCGCCTCCGCGCTCGGTGTGCTGGCCGGCACGGGCCTGGCCGTGGGCATGGACGCCCTGATGTCGGCGTTCGACGTGCCCGTCGCCGGGGGCCTCACGGTCACCGCGCCGACCGTGCTGCTCTGCCTGCTGCTCGGCACGGCGATCACCGTCGGGGCCGCCGCCGCGCCGGCCTGGCAGGGCACCCGGGTCGCACCGGTGGCCGCGCTCACCGACGCGGCGGTGCAGTCCACCCGCCGGGCCGGGCGGGTCCGGCTGGCGGTCGGCGCGCTGGTCTTCGCCGCCGGCGTGGCCGCCCTGGTGGGGGCAGGCGTGGTCGGCCAGGTGGTCCTGGTGGCGGCCGGCGGGGTGCTCAGTTTCTTCGGCATCGTGCTGTTCGGCCCGGTGCTGGTGCCGGCGCTGGTGCGCGTGCTCGGGTGGCCGGCCCGCCGGCTGTTCGGGGCGACCGCCGGGCTGGCCGTGGCCAACGCCGTGCGCAACCCGCGCCGGATCGCCGCCACCGCCGCCGCGCTGGTCGTCGGCATCGGCCTGGTGTCCGCGTTCGTGGTGGGGGCGCGCAGCGTCAAGTCCGGCATCGAGCGGGCGGTCGACCAGCAGATCGGGGTGGACTTCCTGGTCACCGGCATCGGCGGGGACCTGCCGCCGACCCTCGCTGCCGAGTTGGCCGCGCGCGGCGAGCTGGGCGTCGTGCACGAGCAGCGCAGCCGCGTCGTGGACAGGGTCGAGCTGCGCGCCGCCCACCCGGCGCTGGTCCGGCGCACCCTCACGGCCGTCGACTCCGGCGACGTCGGCCGGCTCGGGCCGGGCCGGGTGCTGGTGCACCGGGAGCTGGCCCGGGCCAGGGGCTGGGCGGTCGGCGACACGGTCACGCTGGCCGGGCGACCGTTCACCGTGGCGGCCGTGGTCGCCTCCGACGGGCCGGCGCTGGCCGGCATCCCCGTGCCCGCCGGGCACGTGGTCGACCTGGTCGACGCGGACTTCGCCCGTCTCTTCCCGGCCGAGCGGGGCTACCTCGCGGAGGTCGACCCGGCCGCCGGGGTGTCCGCCGGACAGGCCCGGGAGGCGATCGAGTCGGTGCTCAGCCGGTACCCGACGGTGAACCTGATGGACCAGGCGGCGTACAAGAAGATGCTCACCGGCACGGTGGACATGCTGCTGGCGTTCGTCACCGCGCTGCTCGGCCTGGCCGTGGTGATCGCGCTGGTCGGCGTGGCGAACACGCTGACCCTGTCGGTGGTGGAGCGGACCCGGGAGAACGCGGTGCTGCGGGCCGTCGGGCTGACCAGGGGCCGGATGCGGGCCATGCTCGCCGTCGAGGCGGTGCTGATGGCCCTGGTCGGGGCGGTGCTCGGGGTGGGCCTCGGCACCGGCGTCAGCGCCGGCGCGATGGCGGTGGTCGCCCGCATCGGCGGCGACTTCACCCTGGTGCTGCCGTGGGACCAGCTCGGGCTGATCCTCGGGGTGGCGGTGCTGGCCGCGCTGGCGGCCTCGGTGCTCCCGGCCCGCCGCGCCCTGGCCCGCCCCGTGGTGGAGTCCCTCGGCGCCGAGTGACCCGGAGGCCCCCTGCCACACCGCCCGCGGTGACAGGGGGCCTCGGGCCTGTCAGAGGCGCTCGACGACCGGGCCCTGGCAGCGGTTGCGGGTGTCGAAGACGTACCGGGCGTGGCGTACGACCAGGTCGTAGTCGAGGCAGTCGTGGTCGGTGACCACCACCACCGCGTCTGCCTCGCGGACCTCCCGCTCGGTCAGCTCGACCACCGTCACGCCGCCGGGGATGTGGTGCGGCTCGGCGTACGGCTCCACCGCCCGTACCTCGGCGCCCAGGGCCCGCAGCCGGCGGGCGACGTCGACGGCGGGGGAGTCGCGCATGTCCCCGGTGTTCTTCTTGTACGCCAGCCCGAGCAGCAGCAGCCGCGCGCCGCTGACCGCCCGACCGGCCCGGTTCAGCCCGCCCATGATCCGCTGGGCGACGTGCTCCGGCATTTCGTGGTTGACGTCGTTGGCCAGCTCGATGAACCGGAACTGCCGGCCCAACCGCCGCTTCACCTGCCAGGACAGGTAGCACGGGTCGATCGGCAGGCAGTGCCCGCCCACGCCCGGGCCGGGGCGGAACGACATGAACCCGAACGGCTTGGTCTCGGCCGCCTCGATCGCCTGCCAGACGTCGATGTCCAGGTGGTGGCTGAGCACCGTCAGCTCGTTGATCAGCGCGATGTTGACCTGGCGGAACGTGTTCTCGATGAGCTTGGTCAGCTCGGCGACCCGCGTCGAGTCCACCGGCACCGTCCGCTCGACCAGCCGCCGGTAGAACGCGTCGACCCGCTGCCGGGACGCCTCGTCCACCCCGGAGACCACCTTCGGGGTGTTCTCCAGTTTCCAGACAGGGTTGCCCGGGTCGATCCGCTCGGGACTGTAGCCGAGGTGGAAGTCGCCGGGACTGGTCAGCCCGCTTGCCGACTCCAGCAGCGGCCGCAGCAGCTCCTCGGTGGTGCCCGGGTAGGTGGTGGACTCCAGGACGACCACGCACCCGGGCCGCACGTACGGGCCGATGCCCACCCCGGCCTGCTCCACGAAACTCAGGTCGGGGGTGCCGTCGCGCAGCGGCGTGGGCACGGTGACGACGCAGATGTCGAAGCCCTCGGCGTCGGCGTACTCGCTGCTCGGACGGTACCGCCCGCTGCTCAGCGCCCGGCCGAGCCGGTCGGTCGGGATGTCCTCGACGAACGACTCGCCGGAGGCGAGCCGCTTGACCCGGTCGGCGTCGACGTCGAGGCCGACCACGTCCATCCCGGCCTCGACGGCCCGCACGGCCAGCGGCAGGCCCACGTATCCCTGGCCGATGACGACCAACTTCTCAGCGCTCACCCGTGCTCCCGCAGCAGACGACGGAACGTTCCGCTCGTTAGCATAGGGCGCTATCTGGGATTTTTGTCCGATTTGGTAATCGTGGGGCTGAGGTGACGGCCGTGACGGTCAGTTGTTCCCGGCCGGCGGGTTCGGCGGCGGGCTTCCCCCGGGGTCGGCCGGCGGGCTCGGCTCGCCGCTCGACGGCGGTTCGGTCGGCTCGTTCGTGGGGTCCGGCCCCGGCGACTCGGACTTGGTCGGGGAACCGGACGGCTCGGGCTCGGCCGACTCGCTCGGATCGGCGGTCGGCGTGGAGCTGGCCGACCCCGACGGACGGCTGCCACCCGCCGGCCGGAACGTCCGGCCCGTACCCTCGTCGGCCTCCTCGGTGGCCGCCGGGTCGCCGGAGCCCTCGCTCTGGACCGCCGCCGGCGGGGTCGGCTTGAACTTGGTGGCGGGGGAGTCCCCGTTCCTCGCCGCGCCGAGGGCCGCGCCCAGCGCGGCCAGCGCCACCAGCACCGCGGCGAGCGCGCCGACGAGCGGGCCGCGCCGCGCGCCGCGGCGGGGCGGCTCGCCGCCGGGGACGGCCGCCGCGCCCGCCGGCGACAGGTCGTCCCGGGTCGTGCCGCCGGCCCCGGTGGCGCCGCGCAGCGTCACCGGAACGGTGGCGGTGGGGGCGGAGCCGTCCGCGATCGTGGCCCGGGCCGCCTCGGCCATCGCCGCGCCGGTGGGGAAGCGGTCCGCCGGGTCCTTCGCCAGGGCCCGGGCCACCAGTTCCCGTACCGCGGCCGGGATCTCGCCCGGCAGTTCCGGCGGCTCGTCGTCCAGGTGCCGGACGGCCACCTGCAGCGGGTTGTCGCCGGTGAACGGCGGCTCGCCGATCAGGCAGCAGTACGCCACCGCCCCCAGGGCGTAGATGTCCGTGGCCCCCGAGACGGGCCGCCCGGCGGCCTGCTCCGGCGCCATGTAGAGCGCCGTGCCCGGCACCGCGTTGGTGCTCGTGATGCTGGTGACGTTGCTCGACCGGGCGACGCCGAAGTCGACCAGCACGACACTGCCGTCCTCCTGCACCAGCAGGTTGCTCGGCTTCACGTCGCGGTGCACGATCCCGCCCGCGTGGGCGGTGTGCAGAGCCTGGGCCGCCTGGGCGACGATCGACATCGTCTCGGCCACGCCGAGGTGACCCGCCGCCTCGATCCGCCGGGACAGCGGCTCGCCCTCGACGAACTCCATCACCAGGTAGTCGGCCCGCCCGCCGTCGGCCAGGTCGTCCTGCCCGACGTCGTAGACCTGGACGATGCCGGGGTGTCGCAGGGCCGCCATGATCCGTGCCTCGGCGCGGAACCGGGCGATGAAGTCGGGGTCGGAGACCAGCGCCGGCAGCAGGACCTTGACCGCGACCTGCCGGCCGAGGATCTGGTCTGTGCCCCGCCAGACGTCGCCCATGCCGCCCGTGGCGACACGGTCGTCCAGGCGGTACCGACCGCTGAGCACGACTCCCGAAGACAACACGGCACTACCGTACCCAGAGCGGGCGCGGCCCACTCGCCCCGCTCCGCCCGGCCGGGAGGGCGGGCCGCGCAGCCAGCCGCGTCGGGCGCCGACCGGATCGCTTGTCTGTGACCGACAAGTGACGGTCAGTCATGACCGGCGGTGGGGTTGTCACGGTCCGCGCCGGGAAGGGCGCGCACGGCTAGAGTGTCCGATTTCCCGGCGGGGGCGTCCACGCGGCCTTCCGTGTTACATCGACCCGCCCGCCGGTCGGCTTGATTATTCTCACTGTTTTCTTGGCGGGCGCTGGCTTGTCCGCCCGGCCGTCCGCTCCTAGCGTTAGCGCGGCTCGGGCCCGCCCCACGGCGCCACGGCACGTTCCCGGCGGCCGTACCTCGTGGTGAGTCCGACGTGCCGTCCACGGCGTACGGTGTCGGGCGTGATCAGGGCAGCGGGGGACTGATGGTGCGGGAGGGAGCCCGGCCGCCGGGCCGGGTCGGCGTGGCGCCCGCCGTCGGCATGCGCGGCAAGCGCCGGGCGGCGGAAGCAGCGTGTCCATGACCGACGAGTTGGGCGAGGCGGTCGTCGCGGCCCAGGCCGGGGACGAGGACGCCTTCCGTTTCCTCTACCGACGTCTCCAACCCGGTCTGCTGCGCTACCTGACCGCGCTGGTCGGCGCCGACGCGGAGGACGTCGCCTCCGAGACCTGGCTGCAGATCTCCCGCGACCTGCCCCGTTTCGCCGGCGGGGAGTTCCGGGCCTGGACCGTCACCATCGCCCGCAACCGGGCGATGGACCACCTGCGCCGACAGCGCCGCCGGCCCGCGTTGCCGGTGCCCGTGCAGGCGCTCGCCGACCTCGCCGGCGATGCCGACACCGCCGAGCGGGCCGGCGAGACCATCGGCACGGAGGCCGCCCTCGCGCTGATCGCCACCCTGCCGCCCCGCGAGGCCGAGGCCGTGCTGCTGCGCGCGGTGATCGGCCTGGACGCCGAGACGGCCGGCCGGGTGCTGGGCCGGCGGGCGGGTGCCGTGCGTACGGCCGCCCACCGGGGGCTGCGCCGGCTCGCCGCACTGATGGAACGCCACGACCCGCCTCCGGCCGCCGCGCCGCGCGTCACGGCGCCCCGACCCCGCCCGGGACAGGGTCGGTCGGCGTCCGGCTCCGCGCACGTCGAGCCGGCGGACGGTTGACGTGAAGGGAATCCGATGAGCCTCCGACGCCCCGACGGGGCGGACCGGCCAGCCGACCGGTCGGCGTCCGACCGACTCCTCGACGCGGCGCGTGCCGGCCGGCCCGCCGACGATCCGCTGGCCCGCCTGCTCGCCGCCGCCGCCGCGCCGGCCCGTCCCGGCGAGCTCGCCGGCGAGGAGGCCGCGCTGGCCGCCTTCCGGGCCGCACCCGGGCCGGCCCCGACCCGGCGACCCGGCCGGCGTCGCCTCACCGTCGGCGCCTTCGCCTGGATCGGCGCGCTGGCCGCCACGGCGACCGCCGGTGTCGCCGTCGCCGCGGTCACCCTGGACCGCGGCGAGGAACCGGTCCCGCCCCCACCGCCGGCCCCGACCGAGGCGCCCTCCCCCTCCCCGGCCGACTCCGCGGTGACCCCGGGCGGCGCCGGCCCGGGTGGTGCCGCCCCGAGCGCCCCGGGCCGCCCCGGCACCACGTCCGCCGGCCCGGGAAGGCCCACCGACCCGGGCCGCTCCGCGACAGCCGAACTGTCCGGCCTGTGCCGTGCCTACCTCGAAGGACCGGCCGGGAAGCGGGAGGACCTGCTCGACACCCCCGGGTACGCGCCGCTGCTCGACGCGGCCGGCGGGGCCGGCAACGTCGAGCCCTTCTGCCACGACCTGGTGCCCGACGTCGGACCGGGTCCGACGCCGGACGCCCACCCCACGCGTACGACCCGGCCCGACGCGGGTACAAAGGACGCCGGCGCGCGGAACACCGACCGCTGAGGCGCAGAACATATGTTATGGCAAGGTGAGCGGAATTCGTCTGCTAGACAGGTGACGGTGGGGCGGTGCCCCGCGGCGTCGGGTGGCCCCCCGTCGTCAAACCAGGGAGGGGAGGTGAGCGTCCCGTGGTGACATCGCCCGACCTGGATCGGGGCACCCCGCTGCGTCAGGCGGCCGACGCCGCCCGGCACATCGCCCGGATCTGCTTCAAGACCGGGCCGCCGAGGCGCACCGGCGTCGAACTGGAATGGACCGTGCACGACGCCGCCGACCCCGCCCGCCCGGTGGACCGGGAGCGGCTGCGGGCGGCGCTGGGGCGGCACAGCCCCACCACCATCGACAGCTCCAGCCCGGCCGCCCCCCTGCGGCACGGGGGAGCGGTGACCCTGGAGCCCGGCGGCCAGCTGGAGATCTCCACCGCGCCGCGAGCCTCGCTCGCCGCGCTGATCGAGACCACGGACGCCGACATCGCCCAGCTGAGCGACCTGCTCCGGGCCGCCGGCCTGGTGCTCGGACGCACCGGCATCGACCCGTGGCGCACCCCGCGGCCGGTCGTCGAATCGCCGCGCTACCGCGCGATGCGGTGCGTGTTCGACCGGCAGGGCCGGGCCGGGCGGACCATGATGTACAGCACCGCCGGCCTGCAGGTCTGCCTGGACGCGGGTGAGCCGGACCAGGTGGCGGCCCGCTGGGCGGCGGCGCACGCCGTCGGCCCGCCGCTGCTGGCCGCGTTCGCCACCGCCGGCCGGCACGCCGGGCGGTCCACCGGATGGGCCTCCGCCCGCATGGCCGCCTGGCTGGCCATCGACCCGGCCCGCGCGGGGCCGGTCTGGTCGCCGGCCCGCCCGGGCGCCGACCCGGTGGCCGCCTGGACCGCGTACGCCCTGGCCGCGCCGCTGCTCTGCCTGCGCGGGGACGACGACGCGGACTGGACCCCGCCGGCGGGGGTCACCTTCGGCGACTGGATCGCCGGGGCGCTGCCCCGCCCGCCCACCACCGACGACCTGGACTACCACCTGAGCACCCTCTTCCCGGTGGTGCGGCCCCGCGGCTACCTGGAGATCCGCTATCTGGACGCGCAGCCGGGCCGGGACTGGAGACTCCCGCTCGCCGTGCTGGCCGCGCTCCTCGCCGATCCCGACACGGTCGCCCGGGCCACCACGCTCGCCGCCCCGGTGGCCCACCGGTGGCACGCGGCGGCCCGGTACGGACTGGCCGACCCGGCGCTGGCGCGGGCCGCCGCCGACCTGTTGGACCTGGCCCTGACGGCCCTGCCGCGGCTCGACCTGCCCGCGCCGCTGCACGACGAGACGACCCGAGGACTACGGCGGCGGCGGGCCGTCGCGGAGGGGGGACCCCGGTGACCACCACCCACGAGCCCGGCACGGAGCGGCTGCGCGACCGCATCGCCGCCGAGCTGGAGCGGACCCGCACCCGGACCGCCCTGCTGACGGAGGCGGTCGACGACGCCGACCTGATGCGCCAGCACTCGCCGCTGATGTCCCCGCTGGTCTGGGACCTCGCCCACGTCGGCAACCAGGAGGAACTCTGGCTGGTCCGGGACGTGGGCGGGCGCGAGCCGGTGCGCCGCGACATCGACGACCTGTACGACGCGTTCAAGCAGCCGCGCAGGGACCGCCCGTCGCTGCCCCTGCTGCCGCCCGCCGAGGCCCGCGCGTACGTCGCCACCGTCCGGGAAAAGGTGTACGACCTGCTCGACCGGGTCGCGTTCACCGACCGCCCGCTGCTCGCCGACGGGTTCGCCTTCGGCATGATCGTGCAGCACGAGCAGCAGCACGACGAGACCATGCTCGCCACCCACCAGCTGCGCTCCGGGCCGCCGGTGCTGCACGCCCCGGCCCCGCCCGAGCCGCGCGCGCGGGTCGCCGACGAGGTGCTGGTCCCGGCCGGCCCGTTCACCATGGGCACCTCCACCGACCCGTGGGCGCTGGACAACGAGCGCCCGGCGCACACCGTCCACCTGCCCGCGTACGCCATCGACGCCGCCCCGGTCACCAACGGCCGGTACGCCGAGTTCATCGCCGACGGCGGGTACGACGACCCGAGCTGGTGGAGCGAGGCGGGCTGGCGGCACCGCACCGAGGCGGGGCTGACCGCCCCGCTGCACTGGCGACGCGACGGCGACGGGTGGGCGTACCGGCGGTTCGGCCGCTGGTCGGCGGTCCGCCCCGACGAGCCGGTGGTGCACGTCTGCTACTTCGAGGCGCAGGCGTACGCCGCCTGGGCGGGCAGGCGGCTGCCCACCGAGGCCGAGTGGGAGAAGGCCGCCCGCTGGGACCCGGCCACCGGCCGGTCCCGCCGCTACCCGTGGGGCGACGAGGACCCGACGGCCGAGCACGCCAACCTGGGGCAGCGGCACCTGTGGCCGGCGCCGGTGGGCGCGTACCCGGCGGGCGCGTCGCCGCTCGGGGTGCACCAGCTCGTCGGCGACGTCTGGGAGTGGACCGCCACCACCTTCCGCGGCCACCCCGGCTTCGCCGCCTTCCCGTACCGGGAGTACTCGGAGGTGTTCTTCGGCGACGACTACCAGGTGCTGCGGGGCGGCTCGTTCGGCACCGACCGGTCCGCCTGCCGGGGCACGTTCCGCAACTGGGACTTCCCGATCCGGCGGCAGATCTTCAGCGGCTTCCGCTGCGCCCGCGACGCCCGCCCCGACGAGGCGCGCCCGTGAGGCCGTACCCGACTCCCGGGGCCGCCTGATGTGCCGCCACCTGGCGTACGTCGGGCCGCCGGTGACGGTGGGCGCCCTGCTGCTGGACCCGCCGCACTCGCTGCTGCGCCAGTCCTGGGCGCCGCGGGACATGCGCGGCGGCGGGACGGTCAACGCCGACGGCTTCGGCGTCGGCTGGTATCCGCCCGACGGCGGCCCGCCGATCCGGTACCGGCGGGGCACGCCGATCTGGAGCGACCCGACCCTGCCGGAGCTGGCCGCGGCGACCACCAGCGGCGCCGTGCTGGCCGCCGTCCGGTCGGCCACGGTGGGCATGCCGGTGCTCGACACGGCCGCCGCCCCGTTCGCCGAGGGGCGGTGGCTGTTCAGCCACAACGGGGTGGTCCGCGGCTGGCCCGACTCGGTGGCCGGGCTGGCCGGGCAGCTGCCGGTGCGGGACCTGCTCACCCTCGACGCGCCGACCGACTCCGCGCTGCTCTGGGCGCTCGTCCGGCACCGGCTGCGCGCCGGGGTCGAGCCGGCCCGGGCGGTCGCCGAGACGGTGGCGGCGGTCGCGGCGGCGGCCCCGGGGTCCCGGCTGAACCTGCTGCTCACCGACGGGCACACGGTCGTGGCCAGCGTCGCCGGGCATGCGCTGTCGGTCCGGCAGCGCCCGGGCGAGGTGCTGCTGGCCTCCGAGCCGTACGACGACGACCCCGGCTGGCAGGAGGTGCCGGACGGGCGGCTGGTGGTGGCCACGGCGGCCGGGGCGCGCACCGACGCCCTGGCCACCGGGGTGAGCGGGGACCGGCCGACAGGGAGATCACGACCACGAACGGGGGGAATCCCATGAGCGCGGAACCGCTGGAGATCCAGCTGGAGGAGTGGGACCTGGACCGCAGGCTGCGGGAGGACGTCCAGGCCGGGCTGACGGCGCGGCCGAAGTGGCTGCCGCCCAGGTGGTTCTACGACGCCCGGGGCAGCGAGCTGTTCGAGGAGATCACCCGGCTGCCCGAGTACTACCCGACCCGGGCCGAACGGTCGATCCTGGCCGAGCGGGCCGGCGAGATCGCCGAGCTGACCGGCGCGAAGACCCTGATCGAACTGGGTTCCGGCTCGTCGGAGAAGACGCGGCTGCTGCTGGACGCCTTCACCCGTCGGGGCGGGTTGGGCACCTTCGTGCCGCTGGACGTCTCGGTCAGCGCCCTGCGGCAGTCCACCGAGCGGATCGCCGCGGACTACCCCGGCCTGCGGGTACGCGGAATCGTCGGCGACTTCACCCACCACCTGGACCGGCTGCCCGCCGGCGGGCGCCGGCTGGTGGTGTTCCTCGGCGGGACGATCGGCAACCTGCTGCCCACCGAGCGGGTCCGGTTCCTCGCCGCCATGCGCGCGGCCCTGGAGCCCGGCGACTGGCTGCTCGTCGGCACCGACCTGGTGAAGGACCCGGCGGTGATCGTTCCCGCCTACGACGACGCGGCCGGGGTGACGGCCGAGTTCAACCGCAACGTGCTGCGGATGATCAACCGCGAGCTGGGCGCCGACTTCGACCCGGAGGCGTTCGCCCACGTCGCCCTCTGGGACCCGGAGCGGGAGTGGATCGAGATGCGGCTGCGGGCCGAGCGCCCCATGCGGGTGCGGGTGCTCGACATCGATGTCGAGTTCGCCGCGGGGGAGGACCTGCGCACCGAGGTGTCGGCGAAGTTCCGCCCGGAGGGGATCGCCGAGGAGCTGGCGTCGGCCGGTTTCGCCGGCCACGCGTTCTGGGCGGACGCCGACGGCCTGTTCGGCGTCACGCTGGCCCGCGCCGACGAGCGGCTGCGGCCCCCGACCGTCGACTGAGCGGGGCTTCCGACCGTCGACTGAGTGGGAGCCTCGATCGCGGGCTGAGTCGGCCACCGATCGTCGACTCAGCCCGGCCCCCGACCCGGCCCGCCCGGCTCGGATCGGGGTCGGCTATGGTTGGCGCCGCGAAGGGGAGTAGCCCCCAATGTCGTGGTCGACACACTGGCGCGTTCCGCGCCCGGCCACGCGGCCCCGCCGTCCGGCGGGGCGGGCGAGACCTTCGACCCAGGCTGTGCGCAACAGCCGGGTCGAGGGCGCCCCAGATACCCCGGCCCGGCATGATCGGGAAGGGTGTCATGGAAGGTTTTCTCGTCGCGCTGGCGATCAGCTTCGGCGTGATCTTCGTCGCGGAGCTCGGCGACAAGTCGCAGCTGATGGCGCTGACGTTCGCCACACGGTTCAAGCCGATCCCGGTGCTGATCGGCATCACGGTCGCCACCGCGATCGTCCACCTGGCCTCGGTGGCCATCGGCTACGGCCTGGGCGCGGCCCTGCCCACCGCCTGGATCTCGGTGATCGCCGGCCTGGCGTTCCTGGGCTTCGGCGCCTGGACGCTGCGCGGGGACAAGCTCACCGAGGAGGAGAAGCGCAAGGCCGAGAAGAGCAGCCGGTCGGCCGTCGTCGCGGTCGGCGTCGCGTTCTTCCTCGCCGAGCTGGGCGACAAGACGATGCTCGCCACGATCACGCTGGCCACCAAGTACGGCTGGTTCGGCACCTGGCTCGGCTCGACCCTCGGCATGGTCGCCGCGGACGCGCTGGCGATCGTCGTCGGCCGGCTGCTCGGCCGGCACCTGCCCGAGCGGGCCATCCGCTACGGCGCCGCGGTGCTGTTCGCCATCTGTGCCCTGTGGCTGATCTTCGAGGGGGTCGCCGAGCTCACCTGAGCCGGTGCCCGGGCGGGCCCCGGCCCCGCCCGGGCCCGGACCGCCCGTACGCCCTGCGGCGGAGACGATCACGGCTTACGGTGGGCGACGAGAGGCACTGCGAACAGCGGGAGGACAACGGCATGAGCCGGCACGACGAGCCCAACGAGTTCGGCTACTCCGGCGGCGCCACCGCGCCCGAGCCCCCGCCCGGCGGCCGTCCGGACGAGCAGGACCTGGCCGAGGAGGTGGCGGTGCCGGCCGACGACCTCACCCATCCGTACAGCGACGCGCTGGCGGAGGAGACCGAGCAGGCCGAGGAGGAGGGGGAGCACCCGCCCGGCCGCGACGGCTGACCGCCGCCGGCGGGGGCGGCCTGGTGCCGTCCCGACCCCGCCGGCCTGTGCCGTCCCGCCCCGGCGCCGGCCGCGGCGCGGCGGGGCCGGTTGCTCCCCCGGCCCGCGCCGGGCCCGTCAGCCGCGGTCCGGCCGCCGCTGGCACACGTCCGGTACGCCGTCGCCGTCGGCGTCCACCGCGTCCCGCTCGGCGATCCGTCGGTACGCCGCGTTGCGCCGCCGTAGCACCGCCGTCGCCAGGGCCGCGGCGACCAGGGACGCGGTCAGCACGGCGACCTTCACCCGGTCGTCGGCCGCGGTTCCCGCGCCGAACGCGAGTTCGCCGATCAGCAGCGAGACGGTGAAGCCGATCCCGGCCAGCAGCGACACCCCGAGCAGGTCCGGCCACCTGATGTCCTCGTCCAGCTCGGCGCGGGTGAACCGGGCCAGCAGGTACGTCGAGCCGAAGATCCCGACCGCCTTGCCGAGCACCAGGCCGGCGACGACCCCGACCACGATCGGGTCGGTGAGGACCGCGCCCAGGTCGGTGTCGCGCAGCGACACCCCGGCGGCGAAGAACGCGAACACCGGCACCGCGAAGCCGGCCGACAGCGGCCGCCAGCGTTGCTCCAGCCGCTCGGCCAGGCCCGGGGCGCCGTCGCGGCCCGACCGTACGGGCACGGTGAAACCGAGCAGCACCCCGGCGACCGTGGCGTGCACGCCGGAGGCGTGCACCAGCGCCCACGCCGTCGCGGCCAGCGGCAGCAGCGCCCACCACCAGGTGCGGCGACGCTGCACCAGCGCGGCGAACGCGGCGATCGGCAGCAGCGCCGCGAGCAGCGGCACGGGGTGGAACTCCGCGGTGTAGAAGACCGCGATGACGACGATCGCGAACAGGTCGTCCACGACGGCGAGGGTCAGCAGGAACGCCCGCAGGCCCTGCGGCACGTGCGAGCCGACCACGGCCAGCACGGCCAGTGCGAACGCGATGTCGGTGGCGGTCGGGATGGCCCAGCCGCGCAGGCCCGCGCCGCCGCCGGCGAGCACCACGGTCGTGAAGACGAGCGCGGGCAGCAGCATGCCGCCCAGGGCGGCCACCACGGGCAGCACGGCCCGGCGCGGGTCGCGCAGCTCCCCGGCGATGAACTCGCGCTTGAGCTCCAGCCCGACCACGAAGAAGAAGATCGCGAGCAGCCCGTCGGCGGCCCACGTCGCCAGGTCCAGGTCGAGGTGCAGCGACGCGCCGCCGGGCCAGGGCACCCAGTCGCCGAGGGCCGTGTAGGACCGCCGCCAGGGCGAGTTGGCGAAGAGCAGGGCCGCCACCGCGCCGAGCAGCAGGAGCATGCCGCCGACCGACTCGGTGCGCAGCACGTCGGCGAGGAACCGGGCCTCCGGCCACGAGGTGCGGGCGAAGAGCCGCCGTACGGGGCGGTCGGTGCGCGGGGTGCGGTCGGTCATGGGCGTGATCCACCTCGGCGGGCTCGCGGGGACAGCAGGACTCCACGCCGACCAGGCTTCCCGGCACACCGGGTCCGACCCTATCCGGCGCCGCCCGCGACGGCGACCGGTGACCGGGCGACCGGGGCGTACGTCACTTCACCGGCCCTGGCGGAGTTGTTCCGGACGCATCCGGTGAAACATTGCCGCATTCGCGGCAATGCTTCACTGTGTGTGCCGGTTGCCACTTTATATCCGCTTTGATCCTCTACAGTCGGTGGCACGGCGTATGCGCCGGGTGGGGCTGTCGGAGCTGACATCGCCCCTTGATCGCTGAGGGAGCTTTCGTGGTTTACATGTCGACCGAACGGACCGGACGGGGGCTGCCCGGCTGATGGACGTTCGCGATTACCTCCGGGCCGTCCGCCGCGGCTGGTGGCTGGTCCTGCTGGCCGTGCTGGTGAGCCTCGGCGTGGCCGCGCTGGTCACGGTCCGCGCACAGCCCAAGTACGTCGCCTCGGTGACGTTCTTCGTCACCACCCCCAACCAGGGGGTCACCGAGGCGTACCAGGGCAGCATCTTCATGCAGCAGCGCGTCAAGTCGTACGCCGACCTGTTGCGCAGCGACCGGCTGGCCCAGAGCGTGGTGGCGAAGACGCCGCTCGGGCTCACCGCCGAGGAGGTGCAGTCCCGGATCACCGCCGCCACCATCCCCGACACCGTCATGCTGCGCGGCACCGTCACCGACACCGACGCCACCCGGGCGCTGCGGCTGACCGAGGCGATCGCCGCCCGCTTCGTCGAACTGGTCCGGGCGGTGGAGACCCCGCCCGAGGGGCGGGCCGCCGCGATCAAGGTGGAGGTCGTCAGCGGGCCACGCGTCTCGTCCAGCCCGGTCTCGCCCCAGCCGGCCCGCAACCTGGCCCTCGGCGCGCTCGCCGGCCTGCTCGCCGGCGTCGGCATCGCCGTGCTCCGGGCGCGCCTGGACACCCGGCTGCGGGACGCCGTCGCGCTGCAGCGCGTCACCGGCAGTCCGCTGCTCGGCGAGATCCCGTTCGACCCGGCCGCCCGCACCGCCCCGCTGATCGTCGGGGAGGCGGCCACCTCGCCGCGCGCCGAGGCGATCCGCAAGCTGCGCACGAACCTGCGCTTCGTCGACGTGAACGAGCCGGCCCGGGTGATCGCGGTGACCAGCGCGTTGCAGGGGGAGGGGAAGACCACCCTCTCCTGCAATCTGGCCATCGCGCTGGCCGAGGCCGGCTGGCGGGTCGCGCTGGTCGACGCCGACCTGCGCCGGCCGAAGGTCGCCGAGTACCTGGGCCTGGAGGCCGGCGTCGGGCTGACCGACGTGCTGCTCGGCGACGTCAACGTCGCAGACGTCGTGCAGCGGTGGGGCGACAAGTCGCTGCTGGTGCTGCCCAGCGGCTCGGCCCCGCCCAACCCCAGCGAGCTGCTCGGGTCCAAGGCCATGGCGGACCTGCTGCTGGTGCTGCGGGAGTCGGCCGACATCGTGGTCATCGACACGGCCCCGCTGCGCAACGTCACCGACGGGGTGGTCGTCGCCGTCCAGGCCGACGGCGCGCTGCTGGTGAGCGCACACGGCCGGACCGACCGGGGGCAGATCACCGCCGCGGCCCAGGCACTCCAGTCGGTCTCCGTCCGGCTGCTCGGGTGTGTGCTGAACATGGCCAAGCTCGGCCGTGCCGAGACCTACCAGTACGAGAGCTACCGCGTCGTCGTACCACAGGCGCCGCCCGCCGTGCCGATGGACCGGGCCAGCGCCGTGGCCGCCCGGGCCGTCGGACACCGCGGCCGGGAGCAGTCCGGCGCCCCGACGCAGGAACTCACCCGGCTGCCTCGATGAGCGCGGCGACCGGGGCCAGCGACCGCTCGATCTCCGACGCGCAGCGCCGGAAGTCCGCCGGCGTGCCGCCGATCGGGTCGTTCAGGTCGTCGTCGGCGGGGGCGGCTGGCTGCAGCCGCCCCCGGGCCACGGCCGCGGCCCGCACCGCCGCCGGCAGGAGCCCGGCGTCCGTCGTGTCCGGCGCGTCGGCCAGCGCGGCGAGCCGCGCGAACTGGCGCAGCGTGAAGGTGCGGTGCAGGGCGGCCGGGACGAGCGAGACGCAGGCCGCCCGCTGGCGCCGGGTCGCGGTCAGCACCAGGGCCGCGTCGGCCAGGTGGGCGGGGGCCAGCAGCCGGCTGCGGAACTCCGCCGGGTCCCGCCCGGTGCCGGCGGCGATCTGCGCCGCGAACGGATGCATGCGCCGGCCGTCCAGCGCGGCGACCCCGGCGCTGGCCACCTCGACGGGCAGCTTCCTCATGAGCACGCCGGCGAGGTACTCGGCCATCGGCGAGCGGCACATGTTGGCGTGGCAGACGAACAGGATCCGGTCGGCCATCGGAGACTCCCCCAGCGTTCTGGTCGTACCTCGGCCCGGCGGGCGGGCGCCGGTCCGGCCCGGCGGTGCGCCGGTCGACGGCGGGCTGCGGGCATCCTATGCGGCGCCGGCGACGGTCGGTGGCGACGCCGCGCCGAAGGGTGATGGAGGTGGGCGGTCGACGCCCCGGGGCGGGGGGCGGCGATGAAGGTCGGCATCCTGTCGTACCACTTTCCTCCGGAGCCGGCGTTCATCCCCGGCAGCCTCGCCGAGGAGCTGGCCGCCCGCGGGCACGAGGTGCGGGTCCTGACCGGCTTCCCCGACTATCCCGGTGGGCATGTCTACCCGGGCTGGCGGCAGCGGTGGCGGCACGAGACGCGCAGCGATCGGCTCACCGTGCGACGGGTGCCGCGCTGGACCGGTGGGGACGCCTCCGTGCGCGCCCGGATGGCGACCTGGCTCTCCTTCGCCGGCAGCGCGGGACTGATCGGCCGCGGTCACCTGACCGGCGTCGACGCGCTCTACGTCCACCAACTGCCCCCGACGACCTTCGCCGCGCTCGGGCTGCTGCGCCTGCTGGGCCGGGTGCCGACGCTGCTGCACGTGCAGGACGTCCGCCCGGAGCTGGTCGGCCCGACCGCGATGACGGGCCCGTGGGCGGCGCGGGTCGCCGCCGCCACCCGCCGGCTCTACCGCTCCGCCGACCTGGTGGCGGTCACCGCGCCCGGGATGCGCGACCTGGTGGTGGCCGACGGCGCCGACCCGGCCCGGGTGCGATTGGTGCTCAACTGGACCGACGAGCGGATCTTCCACCCTGCCGAGCCGACCCGCGAGGCCCGCCGGCTGATCCGGGGCGACGGCGACGGTCGCTGTGTGGTGATGCACGCCGGCACCATGGGCGCGCGGCAGGGCCTGGAGACCGCCGTTCGCGCCGCCGCGCCACTGCGGGGCACGATCGACCTGGTCCTGGTCGGATCAGGCGGCGACGAGCCGACGGTCCGCGGGCTGGCCACCGAGCTGGGCGCGGGCAACGTCCGCTTCGTTGCGCGCCGGTCCGCGCTGGAGATGGCCGACCTGTACGCCGCCGCCGACTATCAGCTCGTGATGCTGCGCGACCTGCCGGAGCTGCGGGGGACGGTCCCCGGCAAGTTGCAGGCCGCGCTGAGCTGCGCCTCGCCGGTGGTCGCCTCCGCCAGCGGCGACACGGTCGAACTGGTCGAGCGGTTCCGGGCCGGCCTGTCCTGCCCGCCCGAGGACTGGGCCATCCTGGCCGACCGCTTCTGGCTGGCCGCCACCATCCCGCCCCCGGCCCGCCTGGAGATGGGCCGGCGTGGCCGGGAGGCGTACCTGCGGGACATGTCGCTGCACGGTGGGGTGGACCGGGTGGAGCGGCTGCTCTACGAGATCGCCGCCCCTCGGCGGGGAACCGAGCGGAACTCCCGTCTGGGCACGGAGCTCTGAAACGCCTGATATTGCCGCTCGTCTCGGGACTTTCGTGCTAAGAATTGACCGATCAGCCTGTTTGTCCAATTCGAGCGGAGCAGGTGTGAGCGAAAGTGAGCGACACGGACGCGCCGGGCGCGCGTCCCGGCGGCGTACCCGGGCCCGGGTACGCAGGGCCCTGACCGCCGGCCTCCTCGTCGGCTCGCTGGTCCTGCTGACCGGCGGCTGGGTGGGCTTCCGCAGCTGGCAGGCCCGCGCCCACCTGCTGAACGCGGCCGGGCTGGCGCGGGACCTCAGTGCGGACGTGGTGGGCGCCGACGTCGAGCGGGCGCAACGAACGCTCTCGGCGCTGCAGGAGCAGGCCGGCGCCGCCCGGGAGGCGACCGGCGACCCGGGCTGGTGGCTCGGCCGGCGCGTCCCGTACGCCGGGGACGACCTGGTGGCCGTACGCCAGATCGCGGTGGCGATCGACGACCTCGCGCGCGGGGCGTTTCCCACCCTGCTGCGCACCGACCTGTCGACCCTGCTGCCCGGCAGGGGGCAGCTCGACGTGAACCGGCTGCGCGCCGTCTCGTCGGACCTCGCCGACACGGACGCGGTCGTGCAGCGGATCCGCACCCGCCTCGCCGCCGTGCCCACCGAGGACCTGGTCGCCCAGGTCCGCCGGGCCGTCGCCGACCTGCGCGCCGAGATCGACCGGCTGGCCGGGCTCACCCGCGCCGCCGACCAGGCCGCCCGGCTGCTGCCCACCCTGCTCGGCGCGGACGGCCCACGCACGTACCTCATGGTCTCGCAGAATCCGGCGGAGCTGCGCGCCACCGGCGGCATGTTCGGCGCGTACGCCCTGATCAAAGCCGCGAACGGTCGGCTGCGAATGGCCGGGCAGGGCACCAGTGCGAGCCTGGGGCGGTTCACGCCGCCGCTGAATCTGAGCCGGGACGTCCGGGCGCTCCACGCCGACCTGCCCGGGACGTACCCGGCGGACGTCAACCTGACGCCGCACTTCCCGACGGCAGCCGCCCTCTACCGGGAGATGTACCGGCGTCGCAGCGGCACGACCGTGGACGGCGTGCTCGCCGTCGATCCGGTGGTCCTGTCCTACCTGCTCCAGGCCACCGGGCCGGTGTCCGTGCCGGGCCAGCCCGCGCTCGTCGGCGAGAAGGTGGTGCAGACCCTGCTGTCGGACGCGTACCAGCGGCTCAAGCCGGCCGAGCAGGACGAGTACTTCGCGGCCTCCTCGGCGGCCGTCTTCACCGCGTTCTTCTCGCGCGACGTCAATCCTCGGGCATTTTTGTCCGGTATTGGGCGTTCTATCACTGAACGTCGCATATTGTTCTGGAGTGCCCGGCCGGACGAGCAGCGGATCATCGGCGACAACCGACTGGCCGGATCGCTGCCGGAGCAGGAGACCGTGCCGACGGTCGGCGTGTTCCTGAACGACGGCAGCGGCGCGAAGCTCGGCTACTACCTGCGCCCGGCGGCCACCCTGACCGTCGGGGAGTGCCGACCGGACGGTCGCCGGCAACTCCGGCTGCGGTTCACGCTCCACTCGACCGCCCCGGCGCGCGGCCTGAGCGCCTCCGTGCTCGGCCTCGGCCTGGCCGGCGACCCGTACACCGCCCGCACGCTCGTCTCCGTCTACAGCCCCGCCGGCGGCGCGGTGCTCGGCAGCCGGCTCGACGGCCGCGACGCCGGCGCCGGCAGCGGCTACGAGCGGCGCCGGCAGGTAGCGGTCGCCAACGTCGAGGTCCGCCCCGGTGCCACCCGGACGCTCGAGGTCGACCTGCTGACCGGCGCGACCGGCAGCGGCGACGGTGAGCTGTGGCTCACCCCCACCGTCACCCCATGGACCACCCAAGTTGTTTCCGCACCGCACTGCGCTCAGTAGAAGGGAACCAACCATGCGGCTATCCCGCATCATCATGGCGCTCACGGTCGGCTTGGCCGTCGTGGCCGCGCCGACCGCGGCGGGGGCGGCGCAGCCGCAGCCGACACCGTCGCAGACCGAAACCGACCCGCCGCAGCCGCCGCCGTACGCGCCCCAGCCGCCGGTGCTCACGGTGGTCCCGACTACCATCACCCTCGGCGAGACTGCCACCCTGCGGGGGGCCGGGTTCGGGCCGCGCGAGATCGTCGACGTGACCGTCACGGTGGCGCCGCTCGCGGCAGGCGTTCCCGGCGAGGGGCGCCGTGCTCCGGGCGAGGGGCGCGGCAGTGACGGCAGCACGGTGGCGATGGCGCCGGTGGCCTACCAGGCCGCGGCACCACTGCACTTCACCGTGCGGACCGACGCGAACGGCCGCTTCTCCCGCGTGTACAAGCCGAGCGTGACCGGCCGGCTGACGTTCACCGCCACCGGTCGCACCACGGACAGGACGGCCAGCGCGACGCTCACCGTGCTACCCGTCACCCAGCCGTCGCCATCCCGTCCGGGCGGGCTGCCCGTGACCGGTGACAGCCTGGGCACACCGCTTGCGATCGGCGGTGGGCTGGTGGCCGCCGGCGTGGTGCTGACGCTCGTCGGCATGGCCTGGCGTCGTCGCGACCGGTTCGGAATCGGCTCGACACGTTCCTGAGCGCCCCCGATGTAATGGGTGACGGTGCCCCGCCGGCGTGGTCCGGCGGGCACCGTCACTCTGCTGCGGGATGGGTGGTTGCGGTGGGGTGGGGCCCGCCGTGACCGGCTCCGGGCGGTCAGGCTTGATCCCTGCGCCGGTCACGGCGGGCCCCACCCGGTTCGAGGGCGGCCGCCGCGTCTTGATCGACTTCGAGGGGGCGGCTGCCGCGTCTTGATCGACTCGATGTCAGCGACATGGCGGCATCCGGAGGGCTCGGACCCCCCGATGTCGCCGACATCGAGTCGATCAGCCGTCCCGGCGGCGGCATTATGCGCCGAATGTCCGCTCTGGTGGGGTGTCTGGGCATGACCGGGGGCACCCTGGCCGGGGAATCGTGGCCGGGGCGGGGTCGTTACACCTGACGCACGGCCGAGGACGGCGTCCCGCTTCCGTGTCCGTGAGGCGGGTGGGCCGGGCCCGGAATGGTGACGGGCCGCCGGTCGTTGTGCATGGTC